>JAKPUV010000803.1 GCA_029554925.1 Candidatus Hydrogenedentota bacterium
TGCCGGTCCGGGGATAGCCCGTGGACACGGCCAATCCCAGCAGGAAAGCCGCTCCGGGCGCCACCGGGGCCTGAAGCACCAGCGCCGCCCCCGCCGCCACCAGAATAACGGCCGCCAGCAGGGCAGGCCGAAGGCCGCCGCCCAACCGTGCCGCTGTCAACAATGTTCCCGCACACAGCGCAACCACCCACAACACCGCCAACGTCACCGGCGCGGCCCCCGGAGTGAAGTAGCCCGATGGCGGCAGCCAGACACTAGATTCTACGGACGCAATTCGATACAAAATAATAAATAAAGCCGAAAAGGGAATTATTCCGATGGCGTTTGCCGTGTGTGAAAGAAGGCCGCCGCCCGAGAAACGATACACGAGGATAAGCGCACCCACAAGGAATACCAGAACAGCGCCGGAAAGGGATTCCGGTCCCATCACACGCGCCGCCCCGCCGATGGAGGCGGCGGTGGGAAGCACAGACAGGAACATGGCACCCACCGAGGCGATGGCCACGAACGCGGCCGTCCCTGCGGAGGCGCCCATCGCTGCACGGGTCTGCGCAGGGGACAGGCCAAGCGATGCTGCGGCATAAAACGCCATAAACAGCGTTATGGTGCCATACGCCCCGCCACCCCGCTGGAAGATCAGCGCGAACGCCAGAGCGGCCGCCGCGGAGGCCGCCAAGTCAAAAGGCAGCGTTATCCTGCGGGTCCGCAACTGCCCGCGCACCACCCAGGCAAACGCCAGGAATATCCACAGGTGCGAGAGATGCACCGGCCCGGCCAGCCGCTCGAATTCGCCCAAGGGCCAGGAAAGCGCCGCACCGGCCGCCAGCAGGAGACGCAACCCGCCCCCCTTCTGAACAGCGCCCCCCTCCCTCATGGCCCCCCCGCCCCGCCGCCGGGAAGAATCCAGGGGGCCACGTTGAGCAGCAGGGAGAACAGGACAAGGAGGCAGAACACCGCCAGGGCGGTTCTGCGTTCAAGGCGTCTTCTCGAAACCGGATTCATGCCCTTTTTCCCGGATTGCCGTGTTCCCCGCCGCCCGCCCGGGCGGTACGGCGCGGTGTCCGCAGCGACTACTATACCGGAACCGTTCCCGCGGTTTGCATCCCGGACCCGCACGCGGTACTATCAATGGGCGGACATCCGCGTCATCATTCATTTTACAGGCAGGAAAGACTCTTCAGGTGATATCCATTTTTCGGGTGGGACAGCGCATCATTCTCCGGCTGGGCAGCCGGAAGATCACATCGCGCGTCTCCAGTTACCAGTCGGACCGCATATCCTTCCATCTGGCGAGCAGCATCGCACTGGAGCACGGAACGGTCTGCGAGGTGTCGTGTCCCGCTCCGGGATGCTCCCTCCTGTACTACATGCAGGTGCTCCGCACGCCGGAGGAGACCGGGCGGGAGGTGGTGCTGCGCAGGAACCCGCGCGCGGGGGGAAATTTCAACCGGCGCGGGTGGCGCGTCGCCGTGGGTCTGGGCGCCGCCATCCGGCGAAACGGCTCCCCCCACTTCATTGACGGGTTCGTGCACAACCTGAGCATGGAGGGCGCCCTGGTGCAAACCCAGGCGCGGTTGTCGGTCAAC
>JAKPUV010000814.1 GCA_029554925.1 Candidatus Hydrogenedentota bacterium
CGCGCCGGGCACCCCCACCCTCCTGAGGGGGGATCCCGGCCGCATCCGCCAGATACTCAACAACCTCGGCGGAAACGCCGTCAAATTCACCGACGCCGGGGAGGTGAGCATTACCCTGTCCGGAGCGGAACTGCCCGGCGGAACAGTCCGCCTGCGGGCCGAGGTGCGCGACACGGGCGTCGGCATCCCGGCGGAGAAGGCGGGGGACATCTTCAATGTCTTCGAGCAGGCCGACGCCTCCACCACACGGCGCTTTGGCGGCACCGGTCTCGGCCTCGCCATCAGCCGCAGCCTGGTGGAGCTGATGGGCGGGGAGATCGGGGTGGAGTCCGAGGTGGGCAGGGGGTCCCTCTTCTGGTTCACCGCCGTGCTCGCGCGGCAGGCGGAAACCGAAGCGGCCGTCCTGAACACCGCGGAGGTGCGGGGCGCGCATGTGCTGGTGCTGGACGACAACCGGACCAACCGGCTGGTGATGGCGGAGCAGCTGGAGGCGTGGGGGGTGCGCCATGAGGAGGTTGCCGACGCCGGAACCGCCCTCGACCGCCTGAGGGAGGCGGCCGCCGCCGGAGACCCCTTCGGCCTGGTGATCACGGACATGCAGATGCCCGCCATGGACGGCGAACAGTTTGGCGAGACGGTGAAGGCGGCCCCGGAACTCCAGGACACCCGGCTCATCATGATGACCTCCATCGGGCGGCGCGGGGACGCGAAACGGCTCGAGAAATCGGGCTTCTCCGCCTACCTCACCAAGCCCGTGAAGCAGTCGGACCTCTACGACTGCCTGGCCACCGTGCTCGGAACCGCCGACACCGGGGAAAGCGCCCCCCTCATCACGCGGCACCGGCTCAGCGAGGCCCGCCGCAGCCGGGCGCGCATCCTCGTGGCGGAGGACAACCCGGTCAACCAGATGGTCATCCGGCGTGTGCTGGAGAAACTGGGGTTCCACGCGGAAATCGTCTCGAACGGGAAGGAGGCGGTGGAGGCCCTGGCGCGGGAGCCCCACGACCTCGTGCTCATGGACGTGCAGATGCCGGAACTTGACGGGCTGGAGGCCACCCGGATCATCCGTTCCGGGGAGACCGACGCGCCCAACCCGGGAATCCCCGTCATCGCCATGACCGCCCATGCCATGAAGGGCGACCGGGACCGCTGCCTCGAGGCCGGCATGGACGACTATGTCACCAAGCCCATTGATCCGGCGCGGCTCTTGGCGGTGCTGGAGAAATGGCTGTCGCCGGAGCCTGCCGTCGAGCTGTCCATTGCCCCCGCGCCGGCCGCGCCGGCGGAGGAGCCCGCCCCGGCCCAGGTGCCGGGCGCATCCCCCGATCCGCCGGTCTTTGTCCGGGAACGGCTGATGGACATGCTGGCGGGCGACGGGGATGCGGCGCGCGAGGTGCTCGACCAGTATCTCGAAAACGCCCCGGAACAGCTTGCCCGGATTGCGGACTGCCTGGCCCGCGGGGACGCCGCCCAGGCCGGACGCGAGGCCCACACGCTCAAGGGGGCCTCGGCCAATGTGGGCGCGGAAGCCCTCGCCGAGGCGGCGCGCGCCCTGGAGAACGCCGGGCGCAACGCGGACATGGACGCCCTGGCCCGCCTGCTCCCCGCCGCCGAGCAGGAATTTGCGCGTCTGAAAGCGCTTTTGAAGGAGGACCGCGCATGAGGGTGCTGGTTGCCGAGGATGATCCCACCTCGCGGGTGCTGCTAGCGACCATGCTGAAAAAATGGGGGCACGAACCCGTCTGCGCCGCCGACGGACTGGAGGCCTGGAGCATCCTTGAACAGGCCGGGGCACCGAGGCTCGTTCTGCTGGACTGGGTGATGCCCGGGCTGGACGGCCCCAAGGTGTGCCGGCGCCTCCGCGCGGTGGAGACTTCTGATCCGCCCTTTGTCATCATGCTCACCGGGCGCGCGGAGAAGGGGGACATCATCCTCGGCCTGGACGCCGGGGCAAACGACTACCTGGCCAAACCCTACGACCCGGAGGAGCTTCGGGCGCGGCTGGGAGTCGCCTGCCGCATGCTGGAGCTCCAGCGCGGGCTGCTGGAGGCCCGCGACCGGCTGGAGCACCTCGCCATGCACGACCCGCTCACGGGGGTGCTCAACCGACGCGCCGTGCTGGAACGTCTGGAGCAGGAGATTTCCCGCGCCGCCCGGAGCGACGGGCGGCTCTTTGTCGGCATGTGCGACCTGGACCACTTCAAGCGGATTAACGACACGCTGGGGCACCAGGCAGGCGACGATGTGCTGGCGGTATTCACACGGAGGATTGCCGGGAATCTCCGGGCCTATGACAGCATCGGCCGCTACGGGGGGGAGGAGTTCCTGGTCATCACCCCCGCAACAGGAAAGCCGGACCCCCGCTGCCTCTTCGAGCGCCTGCGCGCCGAGGTGGAGGGCTCGCCCATTGAAACCCGCGCAGGCGAGGCGAGGATATCTGTCAGCATCGGCGTGGCGGCGGGGTCGGGAAAAGGCTCTGTGGCGGACCTGATTGAGGCCGCCGACCGTGCTTTGTATCTCGCAAAATCACTGGGGAGAAACCGGGTGGTTCTCGCCCCCGAAGACTGACCGCCCCCTTTGCGCTGAGTTTGTCGCCCGTTGACGGGCGCATGGATCGGATGCCTGAAAACGCGCCGGGTTGGGGATGCGGCGGTGCCTTTTGGGCTGTCAGCTTTGGCACCTTTGTTTGTGATGAATTCTGCCACAACTGCGGTAATCCCTGAAAAATGCCGTTTTGGGGTTGACTTTTCCGTCTGAGAGTGGGTACAGTAAAGGTGTGCGGTACGATAACTGCGAATTTTGCAGTCAGGGTTCCGTGATTTCGGAACTGCGGGGCAGTACTGAACCGACTTCATTCATGAGGCATGTCGCTTTTCCATCCAATGGAGGACTACTACCATGACCGACCGGGAACAGAAGGCTTTCACCACGTTTGAGGCGGCGAAGATCTGCCACGTCACCCACCACAGCATCAAGAACTGGATCAAGCAGGGGCTGATCAAGGCATCGCGCACGCCGGGCGGCCATTACCGCATTCTCGAAAAGGACCTGGACAAGTTCCGGGAGCGGTTTGACATGTTCCCCCGG
>JAKPUV010000817.1 GCA_029554925.1 Candidatus Hydrogenedentota bacterium
ATGACGTTCCAGTCGTTGTCCCCGAGCATTTCCGTGTTGTGGGCCACGGTGGCCGCGATGGTCATGGCCTCCTCCGGGCCGATCTTCCGGGGTGCCCCCGCCTCGATGACCTTCGTGCCGCGCACGGGGAAGACGTACTCGTCCCCGGTTTCGTAGGCCCGGATCATGTCGTGCATGGGCTTGTGGCAGGTGGTGTAGATGCTGCCCGAGCCGTCCCGCCCCAGCGGGTTGCCCGTGTTCTCCGGGTCGCCGGGGCCGTCGTCCGCCGCCTGGAGCGCGCGGGCCTCCGGCCCGAAAGCCGTGTCCGCCCGCATCACCGCCTCCGTCAGGGGCAGGCCGTAGGGCGTTTCGCGCCCGTCCGGGGCCTTCCAGACGGCGGCGGCCTCCTTGGGGTCGTTGTCGAGGAAGACCTCGCAGACCTCGTGGTTGGTCTCGAACGCCGCCGCGCGCGGGCGGAACGCCGCCGTGCCGTAGTTCTCCGGGTCTCCGTCGGCGATGAGGTAGTTGTAGCCGATGGTGTGTGTCGCCGAGGAGATGATGCGGACGGCGTCCTCCAGGCAGGCGGACTGCTCCAGGAGCTGGCGCGCCATGAGGGTCCAGGGGGTGCCGTCCAGTTCTTCCCGCACGCTGAACGCCCCCACCTCGGAGAGCGTGATGCCCCGGGCGTTCATGCCCGCCAGCGCGCCGATCACCCCCGCATAGCCCGTGGTGACGCAGGGAATGCCGTCCGCCGGCGTGTACACCGTGACCAGGCGCTCCGTGTGCATGCCCGACTGGGAGAGCCAGTCCAGGTTGCGCATGGAGAACATCTTGCCCCCCGCCGTTCGCGCCCCCCACACGGCGAACATGGTGCAGGAGGGACCCTCCGGAAGTTCCGGGGGGTTCTGGAGCATCTCGAGGATCTCGGGGCTGATGAACTCAAAGGCGCGCTCGTCGCGCTTGTACAGGTCGAGGTTGGTCGCCGCGACAATGCGGAACAGGTCCTCCTCCGCCAGCGACACCCCCGCCTCCGCCGCCCCCGCGGCGATGCCGGTGATCTCCTCCAGGAAACGCTCCGGCGTGTGCGGGCGCATCCGCGCCCACGCATTGTCCAGAATGTTGTGGACCACAAACTCCGGAAGCCCCGCCTCGGTGAAAATGGTGACCAGCATGTCCGCGATGCGGCGCACCCGGTCTCCGACCAGGAACCCGTACTGCCGCCCCATCTCCAGCGGCGTTCCGGACACCCGCAGCACCGGAATCGCGGCGAAGGGGGTCTCATACACGGCAAGGCTGGCGGGACCATAGGTTTTCAGCGGCCCTGCGGGGGTCGCCGGGGCATAACGCGGGGGGATCATGCGGCGTTCCTTTCCATCGGGTTGGATACAACTGGGCAAAGTATAGCCGCGCAGGGGGGGGAGTTCCAACGCAGGGGGGGCGTCCGCCGCCCCGGATGAGAAAGAGAGAAGGGTCACACCTGTCAGGAAACGACCGGACTGATGGGTGCCGTGATGAGGGAGGGGCACGTCATGATACAGAAGAAGAGGGCGCAGCAAGCAGCGCCCCTACGGTCGCGTGCCGGAGGTCGAGCCGATGATGTCGGCCACCTCCGGTAGGGGCGCTGCTTGTCGCGCCCCGGGCTTCCACCACGGCTGTCGCCTTGCACCTGCCCGGTGTCCCGGAATTGACCCCGGGGGGCGTTTCCCGTATGCTCTTTGCGGCCGGGCGTGTCCCGGAAAACCCCCTATGGAAAGGCGGATCAGGCATGGCTGATGGCATTCGTGTGACGTTGTGGAACGAGGGGCGGCATGAGAAGACCATGCCGCGGGTCGCGGAACTGTATCCCGACGGGATGCACCGGGCGATTGGGCGGTCTCTGGAGGGGAAACCGGGCATCGCCTCGGTGCGCTGCGTGGCGCTGGACGATCCGGGGCAGGGGCTCACGGACGAGATTCTGGCGGACACGGATGTGATGACGTGGTGGGGGCATTGCGCCCATGACGAGGTCTTGGAGGAGAACGCCGCCAAGGTCCAGCAGCGGGTGCTGGAAGGCATGGGACTCATCGTGCTGCACTCCGGCCATTTTTCAAAACCCTTCATGCGGCTCATGGGCACTGGGTGCTTCCTGAAGTGGCGCGAGCACGGGGAGCACGGCGAGAAGGAGCGGCTGTGGGTGGTGGACCCCGCGCACCCCATCGTGGAGGGGCTTCCCGACCACTTTGAGCTGCCCAACACGGAAATGTACGGCGAGCCCTTCGGCATCCCGAAACCGGACGACCTGGTCTTCATCAGCTGGTTCCAGGGCGGCGAGGTCTTCCGCAGCGGCTGCTGCTGGCACCGGGAGCGCGGCAAGGTCTTCTATTTCCGGCCGGGCCATGAGACCTTCCCCATCTACCACGACGCGCGCGTGCTGCGGGTGCTCTACAACGCCGTGCGCTGGGCCGCCCCGGTCCGCATGGAAACCCCGCCCGTGCAGGGGAACACCCAGCCCCTCGAACCGCTGCCCTGACCCAAGGAGAGTCCCGATGCGTTTCGCACCCATGGTTCTGACAGGTTTCTGCGCCGCGCTTCTTGCCGGGGCGGCGGCTGCGGCGTCGCCCTCCCTGGCGCTGAAGGCGCGGGTCTTCGAGCATGACATGGAGGAGCGGTTCCTGCTGGACGGGCAGGCGCTCTGCAAACTGCGCAACGCGACGCCGGACCGCCCCCACACGGACTACAACATGCCGGACAACGCGTACATGACGGGCATGTACACCGCCACGCTGTCCATGAAACACGCCGTGACGAAGGATCCGGCGGACCGCGAGCGCGCGCTCCGGTCCCTGCGCGCCCTGCACCTGCTCTGCACCGTCGCCGGGAAGCGCGGGGTGCTGGCGCGCGCCGCCTGGCCCAAGGACCGGCCCAGCGCCGACGACGGCGTGTGGCGCGACTCCCCGGACGGCGTCCACAAATGGCGCGGCGATGTCAGCACGGACCAGGTGGACGGGGTGATGTTCGGCCTCTACTTCGCCCACGAACTCGTGGCGGGGGACGAGGAGAAGCGGATGATCGCGGACGACGCGTCCGCCATCCTGGACCTGATCGTGGAGAACAACTTCCGCATCGTGGACGTGGACGGCAAACCCACGGTCTGGAGCAAGTACCACCCGGACCACGTGCGCAAACGGGAAAAGATGAACGCCCTCCTGTTTCTCCAGGCCTGCAAGATCACCGCGCATGTCACCGGAAACCCGAAATACGCGGACATTTACCGGAAGTACGCCGTGGACGAGCAGTGCGCCGAGGCGGCGGTCGAGGCGCGCATCTGCGTGAACCCGCTCATGCCCCGGGCCGTCAACCACAGCGACGATGTGCTCCAGTTCCTCGCCTATGCGCCCCTGATGCACCTGGAGACGGACCCCGCCCTGCGCGCCCTCTATGAAAAGAGCCTGCGCCGGAGCTGGGAGGGCAACGGGAAGCAGCCCGGCGTCGCCCCGGAGGGCAACCCCTTCTACGCGTTCGTGATGGCAAAGCATCTGGACGAGCGCGGCGGCCTGGAAGCCGGCCTGGACACGCTCCGGCGCTTCCCCTTCCGCATGAAGTGGCGGCCCGACACCATCGAAACCTACCGGGCGCTGTTCGGGTTTGACCCAGACGCAGGCCCCCTGAGCCCCGAACCGGAAAAAGGAAAGCCCGTGCCGGTGGACCGCCGGGGCACCACCTGGTCGGCCTGGGTGCAGGACCCCTATTTCGGGTCGGACTGGGACGCCCCGGACGCGGTGATGGAGTACAACGGGCATGATTATCTGCTGGCCTACTGGACGGGCCGGCACTACGGGTTCCTTTCCGAGGAACA
>JAKPUV010000821.1 GCA_029554925.1 Candidatus Hydrogenedentota bacterium
GGTTGTCTAGGCCCTCATTCATAACTTATTCCACTTATTACGAGTGGAATAAGTATACCATTTCCGGCGCAAAATGGCAAGTGTCCGCGTTCGGGGCTGGGATCACACCGCGCCGTGGCGCTTGAGGGCGGCGTCTATGGCGTCTTTGCCCTTCGATGCGGCGCGGTAGACGTCCTCGATCATCCAGCCGTCTATCATGACCCAGCCGGAGTAGCCGCCCTCCCAGAGGACGTCGAGGGAGGCGGCGATGTCGCAGTGGCCCTCGCCGCAGGGCAGATGCTTCGAGGTGACGCCGAAAATGGTGCCGTCCGTGTCGGTCAGGTGGATATGGCCGATGTGCTGCACGCCGACGGCGCGCAGCATCTCCTCGGGTTTTCCCTTGCTTCCCGACATGAGGTCGAAGTGGCTGGGGTCGTAGTTGGTCTTGCAGGCGGGGTGGTCCACCGCCGCGAGGATCCGCTGGAGATGGTCTTGCGTGTTGAAGATGAAGGGCGGCTCGATCTCGAAGGAGAAGAACGTGCCCTCGTCGGCGCAGATTTTGGCCGCCTCGCGGTAGCTCTCGGCGAGCCGGTCAATGGCCTGATCCACGTTCCGGTTGCCCTCCAGCCCGCCGCCGGGCCACACGCCGAGGAAATCGCCGCCCAGGGCTTTGCAGAGGCGCAGGTCATCGCGGAAACGCGCCAGCCACGCCTTGCGCCGGTCCGCGTCCGCCGCGTGGGCGTCCCCGCCGCCGGTCTGCATGCTGTATACCCGCAGGCCGTACTGCTCGTACATCCGGCGCAGCGCCGCGATGCGTCCCGCCTCGTCAGGCCCGGGATACCCGCCCATGGGCCACCCGTCCACCAGCTCAATGCCGTCAAATCCCGCCTTGGCGGCAAAGTCCAGCACCTCCCAGATCGGGTAGTTCTTCTTGAACGTGTCCGCAGACGAGGAGAACCCGTTCAGCCCCAGCCCGCACTTCCACCGCTTCGCGGGGGCGTCCTGCGCCCGCGCGGACAATGCCGCCGCCGCCAGCCC
>JAKPUV010000824.1 GCA_029554925.1 Candidatus Hydrogenedentota bacterium
GCCCGTGGAGGACAAGAGCGGCAAGCGCCAGCGCGTCCGCGCGCGCAGACGGTGCAACAGGCACTGGCGCGACGTGCTGTACCTGTTCGCCCACTGCTCCATAAACTGCTGCGACTGGGCCAGGGCCTTCTACGACATGCATCGCGAGCAGGGGGACAACCATGCCGGTGCCCTGCGCAAGCTGGCAGACAAATGGCTGAAGATCATCCACCACATGGTTGAGGCCAACGAACCCTACAGCGACGTCCGACACGTCCAGTCATTGAGAAAGCACGCCAGCTGGTTTCCCCCCGAACCCGGTGGAAAACCCGGTGGAAAACTCCATTGAAAAAACTTGATCTGACCCATAAAATGTCTGAAGGGGGGACCAAGAACCGCCGGCCTTTTTGCCACAGCCTGTTAGGGTTGATCCACTCCAGGACCGTCCGTGCGGGTCCGTGTTCGCGCCGGCCTACAGGTCCTTGTCGGTCACCGCGCCCTCGGAGGCCGTGGTCACCTGCCTGGCGTATTTCGCCAGCACGCCGCGGGTGTAGCGGGGCTTGGGCTGTTTCCACGCCGCGCGGCGGCGGGCCAGCTCCTCCTCCGGCACGCCGAGGGTCAGGGTCCGCTTCTTCGCGTCTATGGCGACGGGGTCGCCGTCGCGCACGAGGGCGAGCGGGCCGCCGTCGAAGGCCTCGGGGGTGATGTGGCCGACCACGAAGCCGTGGCTGCCGCCGGAGAAGCGCCCGTCGGTGATGAGGGCGACATCCTTGCCCAGGCCGCGCCCCATGACGGCGGAGGTGGGGGACAGCATCTCGCGCATGCCGGGGCCGCCGCGGGGGCCCTCGTAGCGGATGACGATCACGTCGCCCTTCCCCACCTTCCCGTCGAGGATGGCGCGCAGGGCCTTTTCCTCGGAATCGTAGCAGCGCGCGGCGCCCGCGAAGCGCAGGCCCTCTTTGCCGGAGATCTTCGCCACCGCGCCTCCCGGCGCAAGGTTGCCCCGCAGCACCACGAGGTGGCCGTCCTTCTTCACGGGGTCGGACAGGGGCCGCACGACCTGCTGTCCCTTCGGGTATTTCTTCGCGCGGGCGAGGTTCTCCGCGAGGGTCTTCCCGGTGACGGTCATGCAGTCGCCGTGGAGGAGGCCCGCGCCGAGCAGCTCGCGCAGGAGCGGCGCGATGCCGCCGATCTTCACGAGGTCGTTCATGAGGAAGCGGCCGCTGGGCTTGAGGTCGGCCAGCACGGGAGTGCGCTTCCCGACGCGCGTGAAGTCGTCAAGCGTGAGGCGGACCCCGGCGCACCACGCGATGGCGGGCAGGTGAAGCGCCGCGTTGGTGGAGCCGCCCAGGGCCATGACGATGGCGATGGCGTTCTCGAACGCCTTCTTCGTGAGGATGTCGCGGGGGCGCAGGTTGAGGTCGAGCAGTTTCAGCACCGCCGCGCCCGCCCGGCGGCAGTCCTCGCGCTTCTCCTCCGACACGGCGGCCTGCGCCGAGCTGCCGGGCAGGCTCATCCCCATGGCCTCGATGGCGCTGGCCATGGTGTTCGCGGTGTACATGCCGCCGCAGGAGCCCGGCCCGGGGATGGCGCAGGACTCGACGGCCTTGAGGCCGCGGTCCGTGAGCTCGCCGCGGGCGTGCCGGCCCACGGCCTCGAAGACCGACACGATGTCCACCTCTTTCCCCTCATGGACCCCGGGCAGGATCGTGCCGCCGTAGACGAAGACCGACGGCCGGTTGAGCCGCGCCATCGCCATGAGGCAGCCGGGCATGTTCTTGTCGCAGCCGCCGATGGCCACCAGCCCGTCGAACTGCTGGCACCCCGCCACCGTCTCGATGGAGTCGGCGATCACCTCGCGGGAGACGAGGGAGTACTTCATGCCCTCCGTGCCCATGGAGATGCCGTCGGAGATCGTGATGGTGTTGAAGATGACCCCCTTGCCCCCCGCCGCGTTCACCCCCGCCTCCGCCTCGCGCGCCAGCGCGTCAATGTGCATGTTGCACGGCGTCACCATGCTCCAGGTGGACGCCACGCCCACCTGGCTCTTCTTGAAATCGCGGTCGCCGAAGCCCACCGCCCGCAGCATCGCGCGGCTCGCCGCGCGCTCCGGCGTCTCCGTCACGGCCGATGA
>JAKPUV010000835.1 GCA_029554925.1 Candidatus Hydrogenedentota bacterium
CCGGGGCTCCGGGATCTTCTCGGTGGTGGCCGGGGGAAAGGCCCTCTACACCTCGGGCGTCCTGCGCGGCGGCGATCCGGGCGTGCCCGTGTCCGTGGATCTCGCGGGCGCGGCGGAGTTCACGCTGGAGATGGGCGACGCCGGGGACGGCATCTCCGCCGACCAGGGGGAGTGGGCCGACGCGAAGGTCATCCTCGCCGACGGCTCGGAGCTGTGGCTGGACGAGCTGCCCATGCCGGGAAGCCCCGTCGTGCCGGACGGCGACACGCCGCCCTTCTCCTTTGTATACGGGGGCAAACCCTCCGCCGACCTGCTGAAAAGCTGGAAGGTGGAGCGGGTCGAAAGGCGGCTCGACGACGCCCGCACGGGCCACACCATCACCTGCACCGACCCGGACACCGGGCTGGCGCTGCGCTGCGAGGGGATCGAATACCACGACTTCCCGACGGTGGAGTGGACCCTGCACTTCAAGAACACCGGCGCCAAGGACACGCCCCTCCTGGAGAACATCCAGGCCCTCGACCTGCGCCTGGAGCGCGGGGACACCGGCGAGTTCGTCCTCCACCACAATGTGGGCTCCCCGGCAAACGGCAACGACTACGGCCCCCTGGAGACGAAGCTGGAGGCGAAGACAACCAAGCGCGTCGGCGCGGCGGGCGGCCGCCCGACCAACACCGACATGTCGTACTTCAACATCGCCTCGACGGTGGACGACGGCCTCATCGCCGTGGTGGGCTGGCCGGGCCAGTGGGCCGCCGACTTCGCCCGCGACGGCGGTAAGGGCCTGCGCGTCACCGCCGGACAGGAGCTGACACGCTTCAAGCTGCTGCCGGGCGAGGAGGTGCGCTCGCCCCTCATCGTCCTGCAGTTCTGGAAGGGCGGCTGGGCCCGCTCGCAGAACCTCTGGCGGCGCTGGATGATGGCCCACGGCATGCCCAAGCCCGGCGGCCAGCTCCCCGCGCCCATGGTCGAGGGGTGCAGCTCGCGCGCCTACGAGGAGATGATCAAGGCCGACGCCGACAAGCAGATCATGTTCATCAACCGCTACCTGGAGGAGAAGATCAAGATAGACTACTGGTGGATGGACGCGGGCTGGTACATCCAGGAGAAGGGATGGCCCCAGGTGGGCACCTGGGAGATCGACCCGAAACGCTTTCCCGATGGGTTCAAGCCCATCAGCGCCCACGCCCGCAAGAACGGCGTCAAGATCCTCGTGTGGTTCGAGCCGGAGCGCGTGGCCGAGGGCACCTGGCTCGCGGAGAACCGCCCGGAATGGATCCTCGGCGGCAAGAAGGGCGGCCTGCTCAACCTCGGCGACGACGCGGCCCGCGAATGGCTCACGGAGCATGTGGACCGGCTCATCACGGAGCAGGGCATTGACCTCTACCGCCAGGACTTCAACATGGACCCCCTCGACTTCTGGCGGAAGAACGACGCGGAGGACCGGCAGGGCATCACTGAAATCCGCCACGTCACGGGCTACCTCGCCTACTGGGACGAGCTGCGGCGGCGGCACCCGGACATGCTCATCGACTCCTGCGCCTCCGGCGGGCGGCGCAACGACCTCGAGACCATGCGGCGCGCCGTGCCCCTGTGGCGCAGCGACTACGCCTTCGAGCCCGTCGGCCACCAGTGCATGACCTACGGCATCTCGCAGTGGATCCCCTTCCAC
>JAKPUV010000836.1 GCA_029554925.1 Candidatus Hydrogenedentota bacterium
GGTTGTCCCCAAATTCTGGACGATGCGCCGGTTGGTTATCCACAACCGGCAGGCGGCGGCGGCCCGGTCCAAAGAGCCGCCCCCTGCCGGGTGTGGGTAACCAACGTGGCAACTATAAGGGGGGTGGCCGCGTCTTCGCGGCCGGGGGATGTTCTTGGTGCTGTCGCCATTGCCCAGTCTCCGGAACATCCCCCTGTTCGCTCACGCGAACCGCCCCCCCCTGAAGGGGGGATCCGGGCAACGCGCACCCCTCGCCTCGATGACCAGTATGGGTTGCGGTCTTGTGCGGAGACTGAGAAATGTCAAGAACACCGTGGCCAGACTGGTGTCACAGGCTGCTAACCCCTCCCCCCCAGCGCGCGCCCCAGCCGCCAGACAATCCGACCCGGATGCCGCAGCGCGTGCTCCCAAATCCGCACCACCGTCCACCCCGCCCGCCGCAGCGCCCGCGTCACCTCCGCGTCCCGCGCCCGGTTCCGCGCCGCCTTCGCGTCCCAGAACTTCCGGTTCGACTTCGGCCGCCGGTAGCACTTCGGGCATCCGTGCCAGAAACACCCGTCCACAAACACCGCCACCCGCTCCCGCCGGAACACAAAATCCGGCCGCCCCAGCACCGGCTGCCCCCGCCGCCACCCCGTGATCCCCGCCCCCCGCATGATCTCAATCAGCCGCAGCTCCGTCCGCACATTCCCCCGCGAACGAATCCGCGACATCACCTCCGACCGCTTCTCTTTCGTGAACACGTCCGTCATAGGGGCTGCCTTGTCTCTTGGAAAAGGGCGTTGCCGCGCTTGCGGGATGAGTCTCGCCTCAGCAGGCGACATGCTTTGCGTGCCAGCGGAGGAACGCAACATCGGGGCTGAACTTGCCGGGCAGAATCAGGCGTTTGCCCTCGAAGCGGGTGAGCCATTCCAGCGCGTCCCGCGCAAGATCGTCCGTCCTTCCGGCCATCGGACGGAAACGCACGGTGTAGTCGTCGGTGATCCACATGAGTCCGCGGTCGAACGCGCGGTCGTGCAGCGCGTTGAGGCAGAGGCCGTTGCGCGGGTTCAGCCGGTTGGCCTTGTCCACGCTCCACGGGCGGATGTGGCTGGCGACGAGCAGCTCCGGCACGGCCAGCCCCGTCACGCAGCAGCGGTGGTCGTAGGCGGACAGGATGCGGCCCCGGAAAAAACTCTGGTTGACCCGCACGCGCACCACCGACTCCCGCTCCTTGCCGTCGGCGGGCAGGTTGCGCTCTTCAATCTCCGCCGACGCCTCAAGCGGCTTCCCCCTGCGCTGGGCTAACAGTTGCTCGCTCTCAAAGGCCACCGCCTCTGCGTCCGCCTGAAAGTCCCGCCAGATGTCCTCCTCCCCTTTGGCGCCGTGCGTCAGCCCCGCGATGCCCCGGGCCTGCAGCGCCGGGTCCATGCGCGCGAAGTTTGACAGTTTGAAGGAAACGGAGGAGGGCGTCCGCCCCAGCAGCTCCGCCAGTTCGATGAGCCTCGGGTTCCGGTGGTGGATGGTGCCGAACGGAATCTTGCAGTAGAGGTTGAACGCGAGCAGGTGCTCCTCACGCGTCCATTTTTCGCGGTTTCGGTCTGTGGACATGGCTTTCCGTTTCCCGGCCCCTGCGGCCATGGGAAGGTTGTACCCCTTTCACCGCCCATGAAGCAATACGCCGACCTCCCCCTCACGGGGGGACTGGGCGATGCGGAATCCGGTGCGGATGGTCATGGTTTCGGGGGGGAGTAGCCGCGGAGGGCGGTGCGGGTGGTGTGGGCGGCGTCGTTCCAGGAACCGCCGGATTACCGGACAAGCGACGGCTTTCGTGTCCACCCGGGGCGCGGCAAGCGGCGCCCCTACATGTGCATGCCGTGGGATCGTGCGGGAACACCAAGCCATACCCCTGCGGGGGCGCGGAATACGGCGCCCCTACATGTGCAGACCTGCGACGCACGCCCGTAGGGGCGCCGCTTGCTGCGCCCTCCTCTCCCGCGCATGCCCACCGCACCGCCCTCACTTCTGCGCGGGGAAGGCCTCCTCGTAAAGTACCTTTCCGTCCACATCGTGGAAACGGGCGGTGAGGGTGGGGGTGCCCCCGGGGCGGTCCACTTCGAGGGTGAGGAAGCCGCCGACCACGTTGAGGTAGAGGTGTTCGGGGCGGCGGTCATCGGGGGGCCAGCCGCTGGCGTGCTCGTTGGTGGCGGGGCCGCAGGAGAACTCGCGCAGGCCGGTCTCGGGGTCCTTCGACGTGTACTGCCAGTGGCGGTCGCCGTTGCAGGTGATCATGTTCTTCTGCGACGCGAGGAAGGCGCGCAGTTCGCGGCCCTCGTGCGCGAACCCGTCGTTGGCGTGGTTGTCGTTCTTGCTTTCGCGGTCGGGGCCGACGAGGGGGGTGGGGCTGACGAGGACGCGGAAGGTGGCGTCGGACGCGGCCACGGTGCGCTTGAACCACGCCTTCTGCTCGGCGCCCCAGATGCTCTTGTCGGGGCCGTCGGGCTGGTCGTTGGGGCTGCGGAAGTCGCGGCCCTCGACCATCCACACCTCGAGGTCGCGGCCCCAGCGCGCGCTGCGGTAGGTCTTTTCGCCCATGGGCACCTGCTCGCGGAACACCCCGAGCCCCTGCTCAAAGGTGAAGGTCCCCATGTAGGGGTTCTTCATGCCGGGCCAGCAGTCGTTCTGCCAGGTGTCGTGGTCGTCCTTCATGAAGTACGACGCGGCGTTCCGGTGGAAGGCGACGTTGGACGGCAGGCTGTACTGCTGCTGCCAGTGCCAGCGGGCGAGTTCAATGGATTTCGCCCGCTCGTCGTAGTAGAGGATGTCGCCCGTGTGGATGAAGAAGTCCAGGTCGAGGGCGGCGATGGCCGCGTAAATCTTGTAGCCCTGGTCGCCGAGGTCGCGGCGCGGGTAGCGGTGGCAGGTGGTGATGACCGCGCGGACATGCGCGGGGGCGTCGGCGGGCGGCGCGGTGCGGAAGCCGCCGTCCATCGTCTGCCCCGGCGCGCCGTCGGGCCCGCGCGTCTCGACCGTGAGCGCGTGCTTCGTGGCAGGCTTCAACCCCGAGAGGGAAAAGGCGCGGGTGAAGTCGCGGTCCGGGTCCACAGGCAGCCAGTCCGTGGCTGTCGCGGCGCCGCCCTCGGGGGTGACAACCACGCGCGCGGCGCCCGGCGCGCCGGGCACCGCGCCCGCGATGGTGTCCACGGTGGATCCGTCGGGGAACTCGACCACGGGTTCGCAATGGCGCAGCTTTTGTTTCTCATCCGTCAGCAGCGCGCCGGTCTTGGGGTGCTTGTAGCGGAAGACGGGCTCCGGGGCGTCCGATCCGACGCGTTCGGCGTCCCGCGTGAGGCGCACCCAGACGATGGCGGAGTCCGGGGTGACCTCGCCGATCTTAATGCCCGTGGCGAGATACGGCCCGGCGGCGGAGGCGGCGGCGCAGGCCAGCAGGGCGCACAGGGGGAACAACAGGGAGAACAGCGCGCGCGCCCCCTGGGACCGCCAGGCTCTAGCCTGGCGTTCCGGGCGGCATGCCTGCGGCGTCTTCTCGCGCATAAGAAGAAGAGGCCAGGGGGAAGCCTGGCGATCCCAGGGGGGCGCCGACCGTTGGCCTTCGTGAGACTCCGGGCCGTGGGGAACGAAGAAGCGGCGGCGAAGGCCTGCGTTCATGGTCAGTTCACCTCGTTGGTTTCGCCCGTGAGGGCGTTCACCGCGTGGTTGGCCACGCGGGCCACGTACTTGCTGGTCCCGTCGTTGACCGCCGCGCGCAAGGCGCCGAGGACGGGCCGCGCGCGCGGGCCCAGCTCGTCCAGCGCGAGGGCCGCCTGGAGGCGGACCCACTCGTCGCCGTCGGCGAGGGCGGCCTTCAACACCTCCAGCGCGGGGGCCGCGTCGTCCGGCATGCGCCGGACAACGCCCGCGGCGGCGGCCACGCGCACCACGGCCGAGGGGTCGTCGAGGGCCCGGCGGAGGGCGGCGCGCCCCTCGCCGGGGACCGCGGTCAGATTGTTCAGCCCG
>JAKPUV010000841.1 GCA_029554925.1 Candidatus Hydrogenedentota bacterium
ATCCTGCTGCGCTACCAGTCGCTGACCAGCGCGTCGCGCATGATCATGGACAGGCCGCTGCTGGGGCACGGGCCCGGACTTTACAAGATGGACAACCCGGCCTACTGGACCCCCTACGAGCGCGAGTATTTCGCCTCGGAGTCCCAGTACAACCACCACGTGCACAACGATCCCCTGGAGATCGGCGTGGACGCGGGGCTGGTGGCCGCGGGGGCCTGGCTGGCCCTGCTGGTTTTCGCCGTGGGACACGCCCTGGTGCTGGCGTTCTCCTCGGAGTACCGCGCCGGCCGCCGGACGGGATACGCGCTGGCCGCCGTGTTTGCCGCCTTCGCGGTGGACGGCCTTTTCGGGTTCAACCTGCGCCTGCCTGTTTCGGGCGCCCTGTTCTTCCTGCTGCTCGGGGCGCTGGAGGGGATCGCGTCGGAGCGGGCGGACACGCAAGCGCAGGCGTCCGCGCCCGCCGGCCCCGGCTGGCCGCTCATCGCGTGCGCGCTGCTGCTCCTGGCCGCCCAGGCCGCGGTGGCCTCGACGCAGTTCGCCTCGGAATACCGCCTCAAGACGGGACTCAGCGCGCAGGAGGCCGGGAACCGGCCCCTGGCCGCAGCCCAGTACCGCGCCGGATGGCGGCTTTCCCCGTGGAACTGGAAGTTTCCCTGGCGGCTGGGCCAGCTGGCCATGCTGGACGGGAACATGGAGGAGGCGGCCGCGCACTTCACCAAAACCCTCGCCCTGAACCCGCGCCACCTCATGGCGCGCATTCCCCTGGCGGAGACGCAGCTTCAGCGGGTGGAGCGCATGGACCGCTCCGACCCCGGGGCGCTCAAAGAGGCGCTGGCCCTGCTGGAGGAGGCCTTCCAGCACGGGGAGGCGCAGCGGGCGCTGTGTCCGGAGATGGCGGAGGCCTCCGATGTGCTGGGGAGGACCGCTGCCCTCACGGCGGAGCTGCTCGCCAAAGGCGAAAGCCCGCAGGCGCGGGACCGCGCGCGGGACTACTGGCAACAGGCCCGGACGCATCTGGAGCGGGCGGCCGGCAGCAACCGTTCCCGGAAGAACCGCCCCGCCATCTACCGCAACCTCGCGCGGGTGTGCATGTCCCTGGAAGACTGGGAGGGGGCCGAGGAGGCCCTCGTGCGCGCGGCCAGGATCAACCCCGAGGACAGCGAGACCTGGCCGCTGTTCCTGGAGTTTGCGAACACCACCCGGCGCTTTGACCGCCTGCGCACGGCCCTCGACGAGCGCGTTGACCGGCTGCGCCGCGCCGCCGCGCCCGACACCGACGCCCTGGCCACCGCGCAGCTTTTCCTTGCCAGCGTGATGGAGACCGGCTTCCAGGACATGGACGCCTCGGAGAACGCCCTCGCCGCGGCGGTTCACAACGCCCCCCGGCGTCCCGAGGTGTGGACCAATCTCGCCCGCTTCGCCTTTTCCGCCGGCCGGGCGGAGTTCCTCAAGGCCCAGGTCACGCGTTCCTGCGACGCCCTTGCCCGGCGCACCCCCCCGGAGGAGCCGCTGCCCCAGGTCGCCGCCGTGAATGCCGTGCTCACGCGCGGTCCCGAGGCGATGGAAAACGCCACCCTGGTGCTGGCGGGCGCCGTGCGCTCGCTGCCCCCGCGAAAGGCGCTCCCCCCCTCCCAGGCCTACGGGTGGGCCGCCTACCTGCTCGGCGAAACCCTCCAGCGCTCCGATCCCGCCGCCCCCGGCAGGTGCGCCGCCGCCTTCAACCTGTCCATGGTCTTCGGCGGCATCGGCCAGCCCGGACCGGCCGAGGCCCTGCTGCGGCTGGCGGATTCCTGTCTGCCGGACGACATGCGCGTGGCCCTTGCCCTCCAGTGGGCCGACCTGCGCGCCATGCAGGAGCGCCATGCCGAGGCCGTGGCCGTGCTCGACGAGGCCCTGCGCGCGCACCCCGGAAACCTGGAACTGCGCTGGTCCCGCGCCCGGGCGCTCTGCAAGCAGGGCCGCCGGGAGGACGCCCTCACCGAATACGAGGGGCTGGCCGCCGAGACCGACATGGACGCCCAGAGCAGGGAACTGCTCACCCGGGAGCTTGAGGCCGCACGAGAGGCCCGCGAAGCCGGCGCTCCCTCCGTGCCGCCCTCCCCAGGGCCGGCCGTCCCCTGAGCGCAACAAACTTGCTTTGTCACCGCCCCTTCTGATACATTTCCCCGTGACTGGACGTGGTTTTCGCGGCAAGTTTTTCAATACGTCGGGGCGTAGCGCAGCCCGGTTAGCGCACTTGACTGGGGGTCAAGGGGTCGCTGGTTCAAATCCAGTCGCCCCGACCATTGTAAGTTCAACCGCCGCAAGGGCTTGAGAGAACAGGCCCTTGCGGCGGTTTTGTTTCGGTCTGAGACTTTGGCGCGCAGCAAGCGCACCGCGCGGTTTGGTTTCCTTCACGACCCTGCTATAATCCGAATCCGGGTTTGGCGTTTCGGCGTGCCGAATCCGGCCGCAGGGCGGAAAGGGACACGGGATGAGGGTGTTGGATTTTTTCCGGACCGGTCCGGACCGGCCGCTGCTGGGGGATGAGGGGGAAATCCGGCGCATCTATGAGCGGAAACGGAAGACGGTCTTCTTCGGGCTGGTCTTCGGGTACAGCTTCTTCTACGTCTGCCGTCTCACGATCTCCATCGCCAAGAAGCCCATCGTGGACTCGGGGGTGCTCGACCCGGAGCAGCTGGGCACCATCGGCTTTGCCTTCTTCATGGTCTACGCCTTCGGCAAGCTGATCAACGGGTTTCTTGCGGACCGCAGCCACATCGGGCGGTTCATGTCCACGGGACTGCTGGTGTCGGCGGTCACGGTGGTGCTGTTCGGGTTCACGAACGCCTTTCCCCTCTTTGTCGTGATCTGGGGTGTCGGCGGGTGGTTTCAGGCGATGGGCTCCGCGCCGAGCGGCGCGTCCATCTCGCAGTGGTTCAGCAACCGGGAGCGGGGCAGGCGGTACAGCATCTGGAGCTGCGCGCACCCCACCGGCGAGGGGATCAGCATGGTGGTGACCGCCACCATCATCTCCTATCTGGGCTGGCGCTGGGGCTTCTGGATCGCGGGCGGCGTCTCGCTCGTTGTCGCGCTGCTGCTGTTCAAACTGCTGGCGGACCGGCCCCGGGCCTACGGGCTGCCCGCGGTGGCCGACTACAAGGACGACCACCCGGTGGAGGCGGCGCGCGTGTGCAGCGCGGAGGATGATGTGAACCGGGCGCAGTTCTCGGTCCTCCTGAACCCGTACATGTGGGTGCTGGGCCTGGCCTGCACGGCGGTGTACATCGCCCGCTACGGCGTGAACAGCTGGGGCCCCATGTACCTCCAGGAGGCGAAGGACTACACCCTCATCACGGCGGGGCTGGTCCTGGGCTGGGCAAAACTCTTCGAACTTTTGGGGGCCATCACGTCGGGGCTCGTGTCCGATTTCTTCTTCGGCGCGCGGCGCAACGTCCCCACGCTGCTCTACGGGCTGGTCATGACCTCCGGGCTCCTCGTGCTGTACCTCAGCCCGTCCACCCACCTCGCCGACCTCGACCTGTCGGCCCGGAACGCGCTCGCCGCCGGGCCCGTGGAAGCGCAGGTGCGGCAGCTTTTCGAGGAGAAGGGCATCGCGCTGCCGGCCCTCGCCACGGTAGAGGCCTTTCCGGCGGACGGCGACAAGCCGGCCGTGTGGCTGGTGAAGAACGACCGCTGGTATCTCTTCTGGACGGGCTACGCCGTCGAGGAGGCGCCGGCGCGGCTCAAGGTGACGGCGAAGTACCGGCTGGCCCACCTGGCGGGGGTGGCGCTGTTCTGTTTCGGCCTGGGGGGCACGCTGGTGTTCGTCGGCGGCCTTATCGCCATGGACATCTGCTCCAAGCGGGCCAGCGGCGCGGCCATGGGCATGGTCGGCATGTTCAGCTACCTCGGCGCGGCGGTGCAGGACTGGGTCAGCGGAAAACTCATCCAAGCGGGGGCCGCCACGGTGGACGGCCGGCTTGTGCACGACTTCGACAACGCCTTCCTGTTCTGGATCGGCGCGGGGGTGGCGGCGGTGCTGCTGCCCTGCCTGCTCTGGAACGTGCGGGCAAAGGACTGAGAAACATGCCCCATTACGACCTGCTCGTCCTCGGCGCCGTGTCCAAGGACATCATCATCACCCCCGAAGACGTGGAGCACTCCGTCGGCGGCGCGGTGGTCTACTCCTCCGTCGCCCTGCGCCACCTGGGGGCGAAGCTCCTGGCGGTGACAAAGCTGCACCCGGACGACCGGGCGGCCCTGGAGGTCTTCGACCGCCACGGCGTGCCGTACCTCGTCCGGGAGTCCCGCACCACGACGTCCATCCGGAACACCTACCACACGGCGGACCGGGACCGGCGCACCTGCGAGGCCCTGGGCATGGCCGAGCCGTTCACCCTGGCGGACGTGCCCGCGGACGCCACGGCGGACGTGTACTACCTGGGCGGGCTCATGAAGGGCGAGTTCCCGGAGGAGGTCGTGCTGGAGATGTGCGCCCGGGGCCGGGTCGCCATTGACGCGCAGGGCTTCATGCGGGTCAACGACAACGGCCCCATGGTCTTCCGCGACTGGGACCGGAAGCGCGAGGTCATCCGCGCCGTCCACTACCTGAAGACCGACCACGCCGAGGCGGAAACCCTTACGGGCAAGAGCGACCGCCGCCGCGCGGCGGAAATCCTGGCCTCCTGGGGGGCGAAAGAGGTCATGCTCACGCACCACACCGAGGTGCTGGTGTGGGCCGAGGGAGCAATCCACGCCGCGCCCTTCACGGCCCGAAACCTCTCCGGGCGCACCGGGCGCGGCGACACCTGCTTCGCCTCGTACTGCTATTGGCGCCGGAACCATTCGGCGGAGGAGGCCTGCCGGTTTGCCGCAGCCGTCACCTCGCGGAAGATGGAACGTCCAGGCCCCTTCAGTGGAACCATTGAGGACGCCGACGAGTAGCCTTCAGATTGTTCCAAGGATGAAATGCCGGATTTGCAGAAAGGTGTCGGGGAGGTGGCACGGGCTTCCAGCCCGTGATTTGGGTCATGGATGCGGGCCAAGAACCACTGGCTGGAAGCCAGCACCTCCGGGGGGCTATGACTCCGTCACCATCAATCTTCGTAGGAGAAACTGAAATCTTCGTCGCCGCCGCCAACGCCGATGCTGTCGAAGTTGTGGTGCTGCACCCACAGGTCGTAGGTTTCCCATGCGTTGACGCTGGAGAAGCGCACGGAGCCATGCCTGTCGGTTTCTTTCTCGCCAATGAATCCCCCCGCGCCGTGAAGGTCCACCCGGAGCCCCGCAGCCGGACGGCCCTCGCCGTTGGTGAACCTGATGGACACAGACACCTTCTGGGACATTGCGCACGCCCTCCTTGTCGGTTGCTTCAAGCCTTTCCGGGCCGGCGGCCACAGGCGGTCCGGACCTTCATTGCGTCTCTGCGGGCCGCCCACCAATAGATGCGGCTTCTTCCAGCGTGTGCGCCTTTAGCTCGCCCCTGTCGTAGGCGTCAAGGCGTTCCTCCGACTCCGCCGCCCAGGCGGCGTCAACCGAAGCCCGGGGGCCGCCGTCAAAACTCGCCAGCAACTCCTCAATAAGCGTGGCCCGCTCCACGCGGGGAAGGGCCAGTGCCTTGCTAAAGAGCTTATGTGTTGCGTCCGTCAAGACCCGTGCCTCCTGCCTTTTATTGTATCAGGCATCCGCCCCGGCCGGCATAAGGCCGCATCGCGCCGTCTAAGATCTTACCGAAGGAGGTATCGTCATGCCATTTGCGATCTTACCAGCCAGGGAGGCTAACCAAATGGCAGGAGAGCGTATGTCGAAGGCACTTTCGGGGTACCGCCAGAGGTACCAGAAGGCGGACCGATCTGGCCGCGGGAAGATTCTGGACGAGTTGTGCGTCGCGACGGGGTATCACCGCAAGTACGCGACCATGCTTCTGGGTCGTCCGCCGGATGAGAAGCCCCCGTCGTCTCCGCGCAGGCGGGGGGTGACGTATTCGCCGGCGGCGGTGCGGGTTTTGGAGAAGATATGGGAGGCGGCGGACTATCCCTGGTCGGTGCGCCTGAAGGGCCTTTTGCCTCACTGGCTTCCCTGGGCTCGGCGCCACATGTCGGGGGTGACGCCCGCGATTGAGGCGGAGCTTCTGCGGATGAGCGCGCGCCAGATGGACCGTCGTCTTCGGGCGTTCCGCCGGGACCGGAAGCGGCGGATATACGGGCGCTGCAAGCCGGGGACGCTTCTGCGCCAGCAGATTCCGGTGCGCACGGACAGCCGGGACATCGTGTGCCCCGGGTATTTGGAGATAGACCTTGTGGAGCACTGCGGCCCGAGCGCGTCCGGCGAGTTTGTCTACTCGCTGAACGCCACGGACATTCACACGGGGTGGACGCAGACGCGGGCGGTCCTCGGCAAGGGGGAGGCGGGGGTGTGCGCGGCGCTGGAGGATATCCGCGCCGGGCTTCCCTTCGCGCTTCTGGGCATAGACTCGGACAACGGCTCGGAGTTCATCAACCACCACCTTCTTCGCTGGTGCAGGCGCCACGGGGTGAAGTTCACCCGTTCGCGCCCGTACAGGAAGAACGACAACGCGCACATCGAGCAGAAGAACTGGACCCATGTCCGCAAGATATTCGGCTGGGACCGCTACGACACGGCCGGACAGTGCGCGGCGATGAACCAGGTGTACGCCGAGGACCTGTCCGACATGATGAACCTTTTCCAGCCCTGCGTGAAGCTGGTCGAGAAGGTCCGCGTGGGCAGCCGGGTGCTGCGCCGGTACGACGCGCCCAGGACGCCGCTGGACCGTCTGGCGGAGTGCCGTTGCCTGGACGGCCTTTCCCTTCCGGTCCAGAAGCTTCTGTCAAAAAGGGAAAACACGGACCCGTTTGCGCTGTCATCGCGGATAAACAGGGCTTTGTCGCGGGTGTTCCGCATGGCAGGGGCCGGAAAAGAACGGATTGTCCTCCATGAATGAACCACGCTGCCTGCCCCCCCTCGCCCCCCCTTTCCCAGCCCCCCGGGGGGCTGGGAAAGGGGGGGCGAGGGGGGGCAGGCAGGCAGGCACAACAGAAGCGTTATCCCTGAATCTTGGTAAGAAAGCAAATGGCGCGATAATAGGCGCCCCGGTAAGATTAGCAAATGGCTTGACACG
>JAKPUV010000843.1 GCA_029554925.1 Candidatus Hydrogenedentota bacterium
TGGACTTCACACCGGGCGTGAACACGGCGACCTACAAGCGCTACATAGACTTCGCGGCGGCGAACGGGCTGGAATATGTCATCCTCGACGAGGGCTGGTCCGACACGCGCGACGTGACCAAGCTCAGCCCGGAGGTGGACCTTCTGGAGCTAATCCGCTACGGCAAGGAGAAAAACGTCGGGCTGGTGCTGTGGTGCGTGTGGTGCACCCTGGACCGCCAGCGCGAGGAGTTCCTGTCGAAGCTGGAGGAATGGGGCGTCAAGGGTGTGAAGGTGGATTTCATGGACCGCGACGACCAGATCATCGTGGACTTCTATGAGCGCATGGCGAAGGCCACGGCGGAACACCACCTGCTGCTGGACTTCCACGGGGCCTTCAAGCCGACGGGCCTGCGCCGGGAATACCCGAACCTCATCACGCGCGAGGGCGTGGCGGGCATGGAGCAGTCCAAGTGGTCCGTCCTGAGCGACCCCGAGTACTGCGTGGGCATCCCCTTCATCCGCATGTTCGCCGGGCCGATGGACTACACCCCCGGCGCGATGCGCAACGCGCAGAAGGACGCCTTCACGGCGAATTTCGACCTGCCGTCGAGCCTGGGCACCCGGTGCCACCAGCTTGCCATGTACGCGGTGTACGAGAGCCCCCTGCAGATGCTCAGCGACAGCCCCAGCGCCTACGACGAGAACCCCGAAAGCCGGGACTTCATCGCCGCGGTGCCCGTCACCTGGGACGAGACGCGCGCGCTGGACGGCCGGGCGGGCGACTTCGTGGCGGTGGCGCGCCGAAACGGGGAGCGCTGGTGACTCGGCGCGATGACCGACTGGGACGCCCGCGAGATCTCCGTGCCGCTCTCCTTCCTGGGGGCGGGGCAATGGAAGGCCGTGCTGTTCGAGGACGGCCCCGAGGCCGCCGTGGACGGCACCAGTCACACGCGCTCGGAACGGACCGTGTCGGCGTCGGACACCCTCACCCTGAAACTCGCGCCCGGCGGCGGATTCGCAGCCCGCTTCGAGCGCCCCTGACACCCGCATGGCGGCGCGGCGACGCCGTGCCGTAAGATGAAGGCATGGGAATGGATGACGTCAT
>JAKPUV010000845.1 GCA_029554925.1 Candidatus Hydrogenedentota bacterium
ATGACGTCATCCATTCCCATGCCTTCATCTTACGGCACGGCGTCGCCGCGCCGCCATGCGGGTGTCAGGGGCGCTCGAAGCGGGCTGCGAATCCGCCGCCGGGCGCGAGTTTCAGGGTGAGGGTGTCCGACGCCGACACGGCCCGTTCCGAGCGCGTGTGGCTGGTGCCGTCCGCGGCGGCCTCGGGGCCGTCCTCGAACAGCACGGCCTTCCATTCCCCCGCGCCCAGGAAGGAGAGCGGAACGGTGACCTCGCGGGCGTCCCAGTCGGTCATCGCGCCGAGCCACCAGCGCTCCCCGTTGCGGCGCGCCACCACCACGAAGTCCCCTGCCTTTCCGTCCAGCGCGCGCGTCTCGTCCCAGGTGACGGGCGTCGCGGCGATGAAGTCGCGGCTTTCGGGGTTCTCGTCGTAGGCGCTGGGGCTGTCGCTGAGCATCTGCAGGGGGCTCTCGTACACCGCGTACATGGCGAGCTGGTGGCACCGCGTGCCCATGCTCGACGGCAGGTCGAAATTGGCCGTGAACACGTCCTTCTGTGCGTTGCGCATCGCGCCGGGGGTGTAGTCCATCGGTCCGGCGAACATGCGGATGAAGGGGATGCCCACACAGTATTCGGGGTCGCTCAGGACCGACCACTTGGACTGCTCCATGCCCGCCACGCCCTCGCGCGTGATGAGGTTCGGGTACTCGCGGCGGAGGCCCGTCGGCTTGAAGGCCCCGTGGAAGTCCAGCAGCAGGTGGTGTTCCGCCGTGGCCTTCGCCATGCGCTCGTAGAAGTCCACGATGATCTGGTCGTCGCGGTCCATGAAATCCACCTTGACGCCCTTGACGCCCCATTCCTCCAGCTTCGACAGGAACTCCTCGCGCTGGCGGTCCAGGGTGCACCACACGCACCACAGCACCAGCCCGACGTTCTTCTCCTTCCCGTAACGGATCAGCTCCAGCAGGTCCACCTCCGGGCTGAGCTTGGTCACGTCCCGCGTGTCGGACCAGCCCTCGTCGAGGATGACATATTCCAGCCCGTTCGCCGCCGCGAAGTCTATGTAGCGCTTGTAGGTCGCCGTGTTCACCCCCGGCGTGAAGTCCACGTTCCACATCTGGTTCGCGTGCCACCAGTCCCAGGCCACCTTGCCGGGTTCGATCCACGACGTGTCCGCCAGCGCGCAGGGCCGGTTCAGGCGGTAGACCATGTCGTTCTCGATCAGGTCCGCGTCGCGCCGCGCCACCCCCACGACGCGCCACGGGAAGGTGCGGGTACCCGCCGTCTTCGCGATGAACGGCTCCGCCTCGCGCACGCGGATGTAGCGGTCGCGGAAGGGCGCCTCTTTTTTCGGATACGGCGCGAAATGCCCGCGCAGGGTGGTGGCGGCCTTTTCATCGCGCGCCAGAAACATGCCGGGGTAGGAGTACAGGTCGGATTCCGTGAGGACCAGCGCGGGGCCGCCGTCCACGCGCACCAGCAGCGGCGCGAAGGCCAGCTCGTCCTGCGTCCATTCGGACAGTTTCTGCGTCGTGTAGGGGGATTCAAAGGAGGTTTGCACGGTCTTGGTCTTCGTGCGCATCACCGTGAAGTCGCCGGGGAACACGAAGGACGCGGTCTCGTTCTCCACGACGACGTCGCCGTCCAGGGCGGTCTCGAAGCGCCACGCCGCGCCGTCGTCGAACACGCGCACCGCCAGGGTGTAGTCCCCCGCGAACGCGACGCGTAGCTCGTTGTATTTGTTCGGGATGACCGCCCGCTTCTCCGCGACCGTCGGCGTGATCGTCTCGTCCACCGAGGCGGCTTTCACCTCCCGCACCTTGGGCTTGGCACCAAGCGTCTTCCCCTTGTACAGCTTCAGGGCGAGGGGCGACGGGGCCACCACCTGTTTCCCGTCCACGGTCAGCGACCAGGTGAGCTGTTTCTCCACGCCCACCTCCACGGTGATCCGCCCGTCGGGCGACGAGACCAATTCCGCCCCCGCGACCACCGGCAGGAGGAGGAACGATCCCACCATTGCCGTTGTCCACAACGTCCACTTGGTCCACCCAGTCCACCGCAAGTATCCACGCATGATGCGATCCCTCCAGAAGGTTGTTGGCCGGTTCCAGCATAGGAAATCAGGCGCGGTGACGGCAAACGAACGCGGCCACTTTCTCCGCAAAGGCGGCGGGCGCCTCCAAATGCGCAGCGTGGCCGCAGTCCGGCAGGAGTTCCACCGCCGCGTCCGCCATGGACGATGCCATTTCCCGCAGTGTTTCCGCATGGCGGGCGTCGCCCTCCCCGGTGAGGAGCAGGGCGGAAGCGGTGACTTGCGGCAGGGCGTCCCATAACGGCGGCTGCACCCCGCGCCCGAAGGCGCGCAATGCGGCGCCCGGCGCGTTTGGCCACGCCGCCAGCCGGTCCCGAATCACGCGCTGGAACAGCGCGGGCCGCTCCGCCAGGGAGGAGAACAGGGGCAGGCTGTACCAGGCCCGCAGGAAAGCCGCGCGCGACTCCCCGTTGGCGTCCATCTGGTCCAGCCGCGCCGCGAGGGCGTCGTCCGCCGCGCGGCGCTCAGCGCGCTCCCGCCCGTCCGCGATGCCGGGGGCGCAGGACTCCAGGGTCAGAGACAGGACATGCTCCGGGAAGTCGAGCGCCCACTGAAGGGCGAGCCGTCCGCCGAGGGAATACCCGCCGAGGTGCCACGGCGGGGGGGCCTGTTCCGACAGGGCCGCGTCCAGCAGGCGCACCGCGCCCGGCCAGTCGAGGCCGTCGGGGAACGCGGTGTCCCCGTGGCCGGGGAGGTCCGGGGCGAGCACGCGCACCCCGTGTGGCGCGAGGAGGGCCGCAGTCTCTTTCCAGTTGCCGCCGTGGCCCAGGAATCCGTGCAGCAGCACCAGGGGCGCGCCGTCTTTCGGGCCGAGGGCGCGGACATGCACGGGGAAGGCCGTGCTCACAGGCCGCCCATTTCGGCAAGAGAGGCCTCCACGCGCGCCGCCAGCATCTGCTGAAGCGCCCCGTGGGCCGACAGGTTCTCCGCGCGGCCGGTGCGCACCTCCACCAGCTGCGGCCCCTTGGAGGGCGCGGCGGAGAGCAGGTCCCGCAGGGCCTCCGGTGTGTCGGGCGCCTCGTGGGCCCAGCCGAACATGCGGGCGGCGTAGCCGAAACGCAGCCCATGCGGCGCGGCGAAGCACTTTTCAAAGTGGTCCTTATGCTTGGAGGCGGGCAGGAAGGAGAAGATGCCACCGCCGTCGTTGTTGACCACGACCAGGCGGAACGGCATGGACGTCTCCCGCGCGAGCAGGAGGGAGTTCAGGTCGTGCAGCGCCGCCAGATCGCCCAGCAGAGCCGTCGTGGGAAGCCCCGCGCCGCGCGCCGCGCCCAGGGCCGACGCCACGCATCCGTCAATGCCGCTCGCGCCGCGGTTGGCCAGCACGCGCGGCCCCGCGCCGTCGCGCGCCGCGCCGTACATGTCCATGTCGCGCACGGGCATGCTGTTTCCGAGAAAGAGCAGGCTGTCCGCCGGGCACGCGCGGGACAGCTCCAGCGCGACCCCGGACTCCGTGAGGCCGTCCTGTCCCGCATGCCATTCGGCGATGCCGTCCGCCACATTGGCTGACAGTGTGCAGAGCGGCTCCGCCCACAGGGCCTTCGGGAAGAACTTGGCGGGAGGCGCCAGCCAGTGGCAGAAGGACGCGACATCCACATCCAGCCGGTGTCGCACGAGGCAGGCGGGGTCCTGGTTTTCCCCGTGCCCCGCCACGGTGATGTACTCCGGGCGCACCCGCGCCAGATGCGCCAGCAGGCGCTTGGACACGAGCGGGCCGCCGAGGTGCAGGACGCATTCCGGGGTGAAGGCCTCCTGGAACCGGTTGGAGAGCAGCATCTGGTCATAGTGCGCGACCAGGGGCGCGCCGTGCGCGCCGAGACGCAGTCCGCTGGTGATGTCCGCGAGCACGGGCCACTGCAGGGCCCGCGCCAGCGCGAGGGCCGCCGCCGTCTCCCCCGGGGAGTCCAGCGCGCCCACCACCAGCGCGCCGTGCCGCACGTTGGACAGGTGCTCCAGCAGCCACGCCTCCGTGGCGTCGTCCACCGTCTCCTCCGCGCGGTGCCACACCGTCTGGGGGACTTCCTCCAACGGCGTCCACGCCGGGGTGTCCTCCGGTTCCGGCAGCAGCGGCTCGCGGAACATGCAGTTCAGGTGCACCGGCCCCGCCGGGCTGCGTTGCGC
>JAKPUV010000848.1 GCA_029554925.1 Candidatus Hydrogenedentota bacterium
CGCGTCCGCCACGAAGACCTGGTACGCCGACTGCGCGAGGCCGCGCGGCCCCGGCGCGAGGGCCCACGAGAGGCGCGGCTGGGGACGGTCAATGCCCAGCGGATTCACGAGCCCCTCGCAGCGGAGCTGCCCCGGGGCACCGGGCGCCGCCGCCGCAGGAACACTCGCCGCCGCCGCGCACGCCAGCGCCGCCGCATAGAACGCACTCCATCCACGCATCGCAGGAACTCCTTCTGGTAGGTCCCGCTATGGTAGCGGAAAACGGCGCGCCGTTCCATCACGCCGCGCGCGGTCCCGCGGGAGGGGGCCGCTGTGGTACATTCTTTGGATTCGGGGCGCGCGCCCCGGGGAGCCGTGATGCGCGAAAGGACCGACTACACGAAGCTGCGGGTGATTCCGGGACGGCCCTATCCCGTGGGGCCCGCGGTCTATGATTCGGGGGTGCGGTTCACCGTGTTCAGCCGCCACGCCCGGCGGGTGTGGCTGGCCCTCTTTGACGGGCCCGAGGACACGGAGCCGGCCTGGGAGTACGAGATGGACCCGGCCCGCCACCGCACGGGCGACATGTGGTCGGTCTTTGTGGAGAACCTCCGCGAGGACGCCTATTACCTCTTCCGCATGGCGGGGCCGTGGGACCCCGCGCGCGGCCACCGGTTCAACCCGCGCGTCTACCTGCTGGACCCCTACGCGAAGGCGCTCGTGGGCGACATCCACCGGGGGCCGGGCTTCATGAAGTGCGTGGCCGTGTACGACCGCATGGACTGGCCGGACGACGTGCGGCCGCGGATCCCCATGGAGGACCTCGTCATCTATGAAGCCCATGTGCGCGGGTTCACCCGGCACCCGTCGTCGGGTGCGGCCCACCCGGGCACCTACCGCGGGCTCATCGACCGGATCCCCCACCTGAAAGACCTCGGCGTGAACGCCGTGGAGCTGCTGCCCGTGCACGAGACGGGCGAGTACTGGCTGGGCCGGTGCAGCATGATCACCGGGAAGGAGCTGACGAACTACTGGGGGTACAGCACCATCGGCTTCTTCGCGCCGACGGGCCGCTACGCCGTGCGCGCGGCGAACCGGGAGCACCTGGAGGAGTTCCGCGAAATGGTGCGCGCCCTGCACGCCGCGGGCATCGAGGTGATCCTCGACGTGGTGTTCAACCACACCTCCGAGGGCAACGCGCAGGGGCCCACCCTCTCCTTCAAGGGCCTCGACAACACGATCTACTACCTTCTCCGCGACGGCGAGTACCTCAACTTCAGCGGGTGCGGCAACACGGTGAACTGCAACCACCCGCTCGTGCGCGACTTCATCCTCGACTGCCTGCGCTACTGGACCGCCGCCATGCATGTGGACGGGTTCCGCTTCGACCTGGCCTCCATCCTCGGCCGCGACCAGCAGGGGCGCATCCAGGAGGACGCGCCCCTCCTCACGCGCATCGCCGAGGACCCCGTCCTGCGCGACGTGAAGCTCATCGCGGAGGCCTGGGACGCCGGCTGCGCGTACCAGGTGGGAAGTTTCGGGGGCGAGCGGTGGGCCGAATGGAACGGCATGTACCGCGACGACACACGGCGCTTCTGGCGCGGCGACCCGGGCATGGCGGGCGCCTTCGCCACGCGCCTCGCGGGGAGCGAGGACCTCTACGCCCGCTCCGGGCGCACCCCCCTCCAGTCCATCAACTTCGTCACCTGCCACGACGGCTTCACGCTGGCCGACCTGTGGGCCTACACCCTCAAACACAACGCCGCAAACGGCGAGGGCAACCGGGACGGGCAGGACGAGAACTTCAGCTGGAACTGCGGCGTGGAGGGGCCGACGGAAAACCCCGGCATCCGCGCCCTGCGCCTGCGCATGCAGAAAAACCTCGCCGCCACGCTTTTCCTCTCGGCGGGCGTGCCCATGATGCTCGGCGGCGACGAGTTCGGCCGCACCCAGCAGGGAAACAACAACGCCTACTGCCAGGACAACGAGATTTCCTGGATGGACTGGTCGCTCGCGGAGACGAACGCGGAGCTGCTCCGCTTCTTCCGGGGGATCATCCGGTTCCGCGCGGAAAACCCCGGGCTGCGGCGCAAAACCTTTTTCCGCGGCGACGGGCCCGACGGGCCGGACCTCGCGTGGCGCGGGCCCGACGGCGGACCGCCGCGGTGGGAGGACGGCGCGAACACGCTGGCCTGCCTCCTGCATCCGCGGGAGAACGCGGGAACCGCCGTCTTCATGATTTTCAACGCCACCGCCGATCCCGTCGCCTTCCGCCTGCCGGAGGGCGGCTGGCGGAAACGCGTGGACACGGGCGCGGAGGCGCCCCTGGACTATGCAGAGGGGGACAACGCGCCGGAAGTGCGGGAGGAGATACTGATGGCCCCCCGGTCCCTGGGGGTGCTGACGCGCGGGGAGGGGTGACCGGTCACCCGGCGAGGCCGCGCACCCAGCCCACCGCCACCCCGGCCACCACGGACGCCAGCCCGAAAGAGACGGCCACGGCATACAGCGCCAGCACCGCCTGCCCGCAGCGGCGGAGCGTGCCGTCCCAGCCGTTCACCATGGGAAGCCCCCCCAGCACGAAGGCGGGCAGCGCGCAGGCCAGGGTGCCCGTGAGCAGCAGGGCGCGTTCCTCCACAAACCAGCCCCAGCCGCCCAGCGGCGGCATTTCCTGCTTCAGCCCCTCGCGCACCGCCCACTCCACGCCGAGCAGGGCGTAGCCCGCCGCCGTGTGCAGGACGGCGCAGACCGCCACCGCCGCCAATGCCCAGCCCGCCATGCGGAACCACCGGATGCGCGGCTGCTCCTCCTGGAAGGCGCCGGTCGCGCGAAGAAAGAGATAGGCGGCCCCGTAGACCGAAAGGGCCGCCGGCGCCACCAGAAGCCCGGCCGCCGCAAAGACCGCCCGGTACACCCACGGCGGAAGCCCCGACCGTTCGGCGAAATGCAGGCAGACCCCCAGCCACCGCGGGTCGCCCAGGTCCCCCGACCGGGAGGCGCTGAAGCGCTCGGCGCTCACCAGCGCCGCCGCCGCCGCGTCCGCGTCGGCGTACTCCGCGAGGACGCCCTCGATCTGGCCGTCCGTCACCCCGGCCCCAAACCGCGCCAGACTCCCCTCGATGCGGCCGCGCAGACGGGCCACCGCCCGCTCGCGTGCCGCGGCGGTGATGTCCGCCCGCCGCGCCAGCGCGCGCGAAACCGCCTCGACCGCGCGCTCGACCGCGCGCTCCTGCCTGTC
>JAKPUV010000861.1 GCA_029554925.1 Candidatus Hydrogenedentota bacterium
GCCCTTGATCTCCTCGCGGTTCGTCGCCACCTCCTCCGCCGGGGCGGGCTCGGTGCGCACGCGCCGCAGCTCGGCGCAGGCGAGGGACAGCGCGCGGCGCGTGTGTTTCCGGGCGACGGCCTCGTACACGTCGAACACGCCCGCCCGCGCGTAGCAGTTGTGGGAGGCGTAGACGCTGTAGGCCAGGCCCTCCTCCTCGCGGATGCGCTCGAAGAGACGCGAGGTGGACCCGCCGCCCAGCAGGTTCGCCAGCAGGGACGCCGTGTAGTACCGGGGGTCCGACACGGACACGCCGGGAAAGGTCAGCACCAGGTGCGCCTGGGACACGGGGCGGGCGGCCGCGGACGCCCCGGCGCGGAAGGCGGGTTCCGACACAAAGGCCGGCGGCGACGCGGCGGGCCAGTCGCCGAAGAGCCTTTCCGCCCGGGCCATCACGTCGGCCTCGTCGAAGCCGCCGGACACGGAGAAGACCATGTTCTCCGGCGTGTACCAGGCGCGATAGAAGTCCACGATGTCGTCCCGCGTGAGGGCGGAGACGGAGGCGGCCGTGCCCGCCACGGGGCGGCCCAGGGGGTGGTCCGGCCAGTGGGCCTCGGCGGACAGGTCGAAGACGAGGTCCTCGGGGCTGTCCTCGATGGAGGCGATCTCCTCCAGGATGACCCCGCGCTCCTTCTCCATGTCGCAGAAGAGGGACTCGCGGGCGATCTCGGCGAGGATGTCCATCCCGGCGGCCACATGGTGCGACGGGATCCGCAGGTACAGCTCGGTGTACTCGCGGCCCGTGGACGCGTTGATGTACCCGCCGCGGCCCTCCACCGCGGCCATCAGCTCGTGGACCGTGCGGCGCTCGGTGCCCTTGAAGAACAGGTGCTCCAGGAAGTGGGCGGCCCCGGCGGTGCGGGCGTCCTCCGACGAGGAGCCCGCCCGGACCCACAGGCCGAAGGAGGCCGTGCGCAGGTACGGAAGCGGCTCCAGCGCGACGGTGAACCCGTTGCCGAGCCGCCGCACCCGCACCTCCTCCCCGGGGGATGACGCTGCGTTCATGCTGTCTCCGTTCACGAAAAACCGGGGCGACGCTGTTCGGTCGGAACGGCGCCGCCCCGGAAAGAAGCCTCAGGAAGGGGCTGCCGGCTTACCGCCGGCGGTCGCCCCCGCGTCCGCCGCGGTCGCCGCCCCGGCCGCGGTCGCCGCCACGCCCGCCACGGTCGCCGCCCCGGCCGCCGCGGTCCCGGTCGCCGCCGCGTCCGCCGCGGTCGCCGCCCCGGTCGCCGCCGCCGCGGTTCTCGACCTCGGACGGGTCCACCCGGCCGAGCTCGATGTCCGCCGCCAGCTTGGAAAGGTTGACGCGGCCCATCTTGTCAATCTCGATGACCTTCACGTCCACCTCGTCGCCGACGTTGAGCACGTCGGTGACCTCGTTGACCCGGTGCGGGGCCATCTCGGAGATGTGGATCAGGCCCTCCTTGTTCCCGAAGACGGAGCAGAAGGCGCCGAAGTTCATGAGGCGCGTGATGGTGCCGTGGTAGATCTTTCCGACCTCGACCTCGGCGACGATCTCGCGGATCATCTCGATGGCCGCGTCGGCGCTGGCCTTGTCCACGGCCGCCACATGGATCCGCCCGTCGTCCTCGATCTCGATCTCGGCGCCGCTGGCGCTCTGGATCTCGCGGATGACCTTGCCGCCGGGTCCGATCACCTCGCGGATCTTGTCCGGATCAATCGTGATGGTGTATATCCGCGGCGCGTACGGCGAGATGTCGGAGCGCGGCTTGTCAAGCACCGCGTTCATCTTGCCGAGGATGTGCTCGCGGCCCGCGCGGGCCTGCGCCAGCGCCCGCTCCATCACGTCGCGCGAAAGGCCCTTCACCTTGGTGTCCATCTGGAACGCCGTGATGCCCTTCGCCGTGCCGCACACCTTGAAGTCCATGTCGCCGAGGTGGTCCTCGTCGCCCAGGATGTCGGACAGGATGCGGATCTCGTCGCCCTCCTTGATCATGCCCATGGCGATGCCCGCCACCGGGGCCGACACCGGCACGCCGGCGTCCATCAGGCTGAGCGACCCGCCGCACACCGTGGCCATGGAGCTGGAGCCGTTGCTCTCGGTCACCTCGGAGACGATGCGCAGGGTGTAGGGGAAGTCGTCCTCGGGCGCCGGGGCGTTCTCGCCCTCCTCCAGGAAGGTCATGACCGACTGGAGCGCGCGCTCGGCCAGCTTCCCGTGGCCCACCTCGCGGCGGCCCGGGCCGGTGATCCGGCGCACCTCGCCGACCGACCAGGACGGAAAGTTGTAGTGCAGGAAGAAGCGCTGGAAGCTGTCGCCCGTGAGCTCGTCCAGCCGCATCTCGTCGCGGCTCGTGCCCAGCGTGGTCGCCACGAGCGCCTGCGTCTCGCCGCGCGTGAACAGCGCCGAGCCGTGGGCCCGGGGCAGCACCCCCACCTCGATGGTGATGGGGCGCACCTCGTCCAGGCGGCGGCCGTCCATGCGCACGCTGGTCTCGATGACCGCGCCGCGCATGGTGCGCTTCTTCAGGTCGGAGAACGCCGAGCCGATGCCGGCCTCGCGCTCCGCGTAGAGCTCCTCGCCGTACTTCGCCTTGAGGGCCTCCAGGGTCTCGGCCTTCACCGCGTCGATCGTGTCCAGGCGCAGGGCCTTCTCGCGGATGGCCAGCGCCTCCTTGAGGCGGGCCTCGGCGAGGGCGGCGACGTCGGCCACCACCTCGTCCTCAAGCACGGGCGGCGTGAAGGCCATCTTCTCGGCGCCCACGCGGGTGCGCAGCTCCTCGATGGCCGCCACGATGTTCTTGATGTGCCCGTGGGCGAACTCAAGGGCGTCGGTCATCAGGCTCTCCGGCACCTCCTTCGCCTGGCCCTCGACCATGCACAGGGCCCCCGCCGTGCCCGCGACGACGATGTCGAGGGTGCTGGCGGCCATCTGGTCCATGGGCGGGTTCACGACGAGCACCCCCTCGATGCACCCGACGCGCACGGCGCCG
>JAKPUV010000883.1 GCA_029554925.1 Candidatus Hydrogenedentota bacterium
CCGCACCGCCGCCCCCGGCGACCGCATCGAGTACCTCGCCGCGTGGGAGATTCCCCTGGCGGCGGGCCGCCTCTTCACCATGACCCTCGTTGTCTCCCTGTACACCCTGTGGGGCGAGACCGGACTGCGCCTGACCATCGCACTGGTCAGTTTCTACCGCGTGCTCACCTACCTCCTCCTGCGCCGTGTCTCCTTTGTCGCGCGGCCGGAGCTGCTGGACGGGCGCCCCACGGCCTGATTCCCTCCCGCGGGTTTCTGTGGTATCATGGCACCGGCATGGCAGGACGGCGTTTGCCGGATTACTCGACCGCTGGAGGGATGGCTGATGGGAAGGTGTGCGGTTTCTTTCTGTCTCGTGGGCGCGCTCGTGTCCGCATGGTGCGCGGCGCCCGCGCGGGCGCAGCTGACCGACAGCGACCTGGAGGCGCTCCGCGCCGAGGGGGACGCGCAGGGCTGGACCTTTGAGATCCGGCGCACCACCGCCTCCACCCTCCCGGAGGAGGCGCTGTCCGGACTCCGGCTTCCGCCCCCCGACGACCCCCACTGGAAAAACGCCCCGGCGATGCCCGCGCCGAAGGAGAAGGCCGACCCGCCGTCCTCCTGGGACTGGCGCGCCCTCGGCGGCGTGACGCCCGTCAAGGACCAGGGGTCCTGCGGGAGCTGCTGGGCCTTCTCCACCATGGGCGTGGTCGAGAGCGCCATCCTCCGCGCCGACGGGGTGGTCGTGGACCTCTCGGAGCAGCACCTCCTGAGCTGCAACACCTCCGACTGGGGCTGTTCCGGCGCGACGTGGGGGTATTCCTGGCTCATCGACCAGCCGGACGCGTGCGGCCTCGTGGGCGCCGTTTTCGAGGCGGACTATCCCTACACGGCGACCCGGTGGGAGTGCCGGTGCGACGCGCCGCGGCACTACCGCATCCGCGAATGGGGCTATGTGAACGGGCTGCGCCCCTCGGTGGACGACATCAAGCAGGCGCTCATGCTCCACGGCCCCCTCGGCATCTCCATCTACACCAACGCGCCCTTCAGCGCCTACGGCGGCGGCGTCTACAACGCCTGCGACCCCGACGCCACCCTGTTCGACATTGACCACGCCATCATGATCGTGGGCTGGGACGACGCGCTCGGCGACGCCGGGGCCTGGATCATCAAGAACTCCTGGGGCGCGGACTGGGGAGAGAACGGCTTCGGCTATGTGGCCTACGGCTGCAACCTGGTCGGCTTCGCCGCGAACTACGTCGTCTACGACGGGCTCGACGCGCGTCTGTCCGTCTCCCCCGCCACGGGGCACCACGTCTCGGGCCCGGCGGGCGGGCCCTACACGCCCGAAACGGCGCAGTACACCGTGGCCAACAACGGCCCGGCTTCGGTGCAGTGGACGGTGACCGCGCCGGCATGGATTTCCGCGGCGCCCGCGGGCGGCACACTTGCCTCCGGACAGTCCGCCGAGGTGACGGTCTCGGTCAACCCGGCGGGGGTTCCGGCGACCGGTGGCCTGTTCAACGGGGACCTGGTCTTTGCCCTGCCGTCGCTGGCGGTGGAGGAGCGGCGGCAGGTGTCCCTGTCGCTGCCCAAGACGCTCCTGCACAGTTTCCCCCTGGACACGGACCCCGGATGGACGGTGACGGGCAACTG
>JAKPUV010000884.1 GCA_029554925.1 Candidatus Hydrogenedentota bacterium
CAGCGCCAGCACCAGAACGCCCGCCCACTTTGCCGCGCGCCGAATCCACACCGGTAAACACTCCTTTCCCGCCGCCGGCCCGTCCGGCGCTGGGCACATCAAACCACGCCGTCCCGGCCCCGGTCAAGCGGCGTCCCGGCGGGTCAGTCCCTGGAGGTTCTGGGGTCGAGGGCGTCGCGGAGACCGTCGCCGAGGGCGTTGAGGGCGAAAAGGGTGGCGGAGAAGGCGATGCTGGGGAAAAGGAGGAGCCAGGGGTACTCCTCCATGGTCTCGACGCCCTCCTTGATGAGGAGCCCCCAGGAACTCATGGGGGGCTGCACCCCGAGGCCGAGGAAGCTGAGGGTGGCCTCCAGGAGCATGACGCGGGGAACGGTCAGGGTGGCGTAGATGATGACGGGGCCGAGGGTGTTGGGCAGGATGTGGCGGATCAGGATGCGGGCGCGGCCGAGGCCGAGGGCCCGCGCGGCCTCTACGAACTCGCGCTCGCGGAGGGACAGCACCTGCCCGCGCACAATGCGCGCCATGGTGAGCCACTCCACCGCGCCGATGGCGAGGAACAGGAACAGGAAGTTCCGCCCGAAGAAGACCATGAGGATGATGACGAACACGGTGTAGGGCAGGGCGTAGAGGATGTCCACAATCCGCATCATCAAGGCGTCAGCGCGCCCGCCCGCAAAGCCGGACACGCCGCCGTAGAGCACCCCGATCAGCAGGGACACGGCGGTGGCGGACAGGCCGATGAGCAGGGACACGCGGCCGCCCTGCAAGAGCCGCGCGAGGAGGTCGCGGCCGAGGGGGTCGGTGCCGAGCCAGTGCCCGGCGCGCGGGCCGACGGCGCCGAGGGCCGTGTCCTGGGCGTCGTAGGTATGGGGGGTGACCCACGGCCCCGCCACCACCGTCACGCCCACGGCAAACAGCACGAAGAGCGCCGCCACGGCGAGGCGGTTCACGCGCAGCCGCCGCCACGCGTCGCGCCAGAGCGAGGCGCGGCCGGCGGGGATCTCCTCCGCGGCGGGGACGGCGGCGGGCATTTCGGTGTCGCGGGGGGCGGTCATGTCACAGCCCCCGCGCGCGCGGGTCGAGCCAGGCCTGGGCCAGGTCCGCCGCGAGGTTGAGCAGCGCCACGAGCGCCGCGTAGACGAGGACGGTGCCCGTGACCATGGTGTAGTC
>JAKPUV010000885.1 GCA_029554925.1 Candidatus Hydrogenedentota bacterium
TACTCCTCCTGCGTCTCCTGGCGCAGGCGCACCGAACCCGCGATCATGGACGCGATGATCTGGAGCAGGCGGATGTCCTCCTCCAGCGACACCTCGGACCCGAAGACCCGGTCGGCGCTCAGCGTGCCCAGCACCGTGGACTCCATCTTGATGGGCACGCAGAGGTAGGACACCTCCTTGCGGTTCACCGTGCCCCGCGCGTTCGTGCGGTTGAGGAACAGCGGCTCCTCCGAGGTCTTCGGGATGACCATCGGCCGCCCCGACTGCGCCACCCGCCCGATCACGCCCTCGCCCGGCTTGTAGCGCCCCCGCGCCAGCTGCTCGTCCGTCAGCCCGTGGGCCACGCAGGTCACCACCTCGTCCAGCTCGCGGTTCAGCAGCGTGATCGTGCCCCGCAGCATGCCCGTGTGCTTCGCCATCGCCTTCAGCACCGGCCCCAGCTCGTCCCGCAGGTCCATGCTCCGGTCCAGAAGCTGGCTGATCTCAAACAGCAGCGCCAGCTCGGCGAGCTCGCGGCGGATCTTCGGCGTTTCAGGACTCATGCGCCCCTTCTCCCGGGTTGCGCGCGGAAGGCTACCACGCGGTCAAACATACCAAGATGTAGGAATGGTATGCCCCCGACAGGCGGCATGTCAACCCCGGGAGCGCCGGATCCGACCCGTCGGACAGGTCCGACCCGTCCGACTTGTCCGACGTTCCCCTCCTCCGGCCTCACCCCAGGGCGACGTCGAGGAGCATCATGAGGGCGAAGCCGCCGAGGAGGCCGATGGTGGGCACGTCGGTGCCGTTGCGCTGGGACTCGGGGATGAGCTCCTCGGCGACGACGAAGATCATGGCGCCGGCGGCGAAGGCGAGGGCGTAGGGGAGGATGGGCTGCATGAGGATCACCAGGGCCGCCCCCGCGACGGCGGCCAGGGGCTCGACCGCGCCGGAGGCCGCGCCGTAGGCCGCGCACCGCCAGGGGGAGAGCCCCTCGCGGCGCATGGGCAGCGAGACCGCGGCGCCCTCGGGGAAGTTCTGCAGGCCGATGCCCAGCGCCAGCGCGAGGGCCCCCGCGACCGTGGCCCCGGCCATGCCGCTGGCCGCCGCGCCGAAGGCCACGCCCACGGCCAGCCCCTCGGGGATGTTGTGCAGGGTCATGGCGAGAATGAGTAGGGTGCTCCGCCGCCACGAGGTGGGGATGCCCTCCTCCTCGCCCCT
>JAKPUV010000894.1 GCA_029554925.1 Candidatus Hydrogenedentota bacterium
TACAGCTTCTTGACGCGGATGTTGCGGAACCAGGCGGGCGAGCCGTGGTCGGAAAGGCAGATGAAGCCCTTCCGCAGGCGCCACGACAGCTCGGGGTGCTCGTCAAAGTTCACGTCCTGGATCTGCACGCCGTTCAGCGTCGCCTGGTAGTGCGGGCCGTTGAGCATGATCTCCACCTCGTTCCACTCGCCCTCGGGGCGCGCGGCCAAAGCCTTCGCGGGCAGCACGCGGTACACGGACCCCGTGCTTTCCGCCGTGGGCTCGGGGATGTCGCTGTCGCCCATCATCTGGAACTCGAAGCCGAGTTTCGAGGAGCGCGTCGCGCGCGGGCCGCGCAGCCAGACGCCGTTGTTGCCGCCCTTTTCGATCTTCCACTCCAGGCGGAGGACGAAGTTGTCGTAGCGCTCGCGCGAGAGGAGGGCGTCCGCGCCCTTGCGCACCCACTCGATGCACCCGTCCCTCACCTCGAAGGACTCCACGCCCGGCGTGCGCGGAAACCATCCGTTCAGCGTCTTGCCGTCGAACAGGGAGACGAACCCCTCGGCGCGCTCCGCCTCGCTCAGGAGGCTGTTGTCCGGCGTCCAGGGCGCGCTCTCCACCGGGTCCGCGAAGGCCTTGTCCAGCGCGGGGTAGATGGCGTCGGAGTGGGTGACGACGAAATGGGTCTCCGGGCGGATGTCCTCCGGGCGGAGGTTCACCGCCAGGACGGGCTGCCCGCCCGCCTTCTCCGGCGCGGCGTCCGCCGTCAGGATGTCCGCGTTGCCCGGCGCGGCCACGATGAGGTTCGGCGCGGCCTTCTTGAACTTCTTCGCCAGCGCGGCGGCGTCGGGGCCGTCAATCCAGTAGACGGCCTTGCCCTCGCCCTTCAGCGCCTTCGCGGCGGTCACCGCGGCCTTCGCGCGGACCGCCGGATCGTCCGGAACGCCCGCGAGCACGCGCACCATGAAGCCCATCCACGTGTCCTTGCATTCCTCCGCGTACAGCGCGACGGTCTCCACGGCCTTCGGGTCGAGGGAGGCGCCGTCGGCGCTGAGGCCGCACAGGTCAGTGGAGAGCGTGTTGCCGCCCACGTCCGCCAGCCGCACGATGGCCGGCATGTCCGCCGGCCCGCCCTTTTCGATGAGCCCCGGCACATGCACCGCGCGGAGCGTCCAGTCCTTGCTGCCCCGGAAGATCTTGCCCCGGCGCACGGCGAAGTCGTCCTTGCCCGGCCGCACGGCGGCGGTGGTGGCGCAGCCCGCCGCAAGCAGCGTCAGGCAGAGAAACAGGCACCCTGAAATCTTGGAGAAGGCGATTCGTGGCATGGGGAGGCTCTTTCTGTGTTCCGTCCAACAACCCGGGAATCCCCCTACTTTAGCAAATCCGGGGCCGTCCGTTCCCGTCCAGGCCCCGAGTCAGGGTATGGTAAAATCCCGCGTGGACCTGTCCCGGGTGCGGCAGGACCCTGCGGGCAATGCGGTGAGGAGCCATCGGATGGAAAGTGGTCAGTGGACAGACTCCCCCTTGGGCACCGGTTCCAAGCACATCCGTCCCGACAATCCCCTGGCCGGGCTGGCGGTGGCGTACATGGACGCC
>JAKPUV010000904.1 GCA_029554925.1 Candidatus Hydrogenedentota bacterium
CTGGAGGAGCATGTGGCCGGCGTGAAGGCGGCGGGGGAGGCGGTCTGCGCGGACGAGGTGCGCAGGCTGGAGGGGGATGTGGCGCGCACGCAGGAACAACTGACGCGGATGGAGGAGGAGCTGCGAGAGGCGCGGGAGGACCGGATGCAGCTCCACGAGGCCCTGCGACAGGCGCGCGACATGCGCCTGCGCATTCAGGAGGACCTGCGGCGGGTGGAGGAGGAGGGAACCATGGGCGCGGTGAAGCGGATCAACCAGCTCCGCCGCGATTTTGAGGCCTTCAAGAACCATCCGGCGGTGCGCCGCCTGCTCCGCCTGCGCACGCCGGGGCTGAAACTCCTCGGCTTGCTGGGTCTGGGGCCGGGGCGCGTCGCGCCGCCGGCTGCGGGGCCGTCCCGCCCCGCCCGTCCCGCACCGCAACCCGAGGTTCCGGAAAAGCGGGAAGATTCCCGCCCTTTTGACCAACTCCTCCAGGACCGGACCCTCTGCCGCAACGGCAAGGACATGCCGATCCTGGGGGAGAAGACGGTGGAGCGCCTGCGCGGGGAGCTGATGCGGCGGCCGCAGGACACGCTGGTCAGCGTGATCATGCCCGCGTGGAACCGCGCCGAGACCGTCGGCCGCGCCGTTGAGAGCGTGCTGGCCCAGTCCTACGCGAACTGGGAGCTCATCGTGGTGGACGACGGCAGCGACGACGGGACACCGGAGGCCGTGCAGGCGTTCCACGCGGCCAATCCGAAAATCCGGCTGCTGCGCATCGCCCACGAGGGGGTGTCCGCCGCCCGCGACGCCGGACTGCGGGAGGCGAAGGGGGGCATCATCGCCTACCTCGACTCCGACAACCGGTGGCGCCCCGACTACCTGCTGTTCTCCGTGCATGCCCTTCTGGAAACCGGGGCCAAGTGCGGGTATTCGGTCCTGGAGATCGTGGACGAGGACCAGCGCAACGCCGTCAGTTACCGCGCGCGCCGCTTTGACCTCGACGCCCTGCTCAAGAACAATTACATAGACATCAACATCTACGTCCACCGCCGGGAGCTGTTCGAGGAGCTGGGCGGCTTCGACCGCACCCTCCGCCGCTGGGTGGACTGGGACGTCATCCTCCGCCAGACGACGCGGCATGACCCCGTCCAGATTCCCGCCGCCCTGTGCGTTTACTACCGCAAAAAGAAGCTCAACCAGATCACGCTGGAGGAGCCCCAGGCCTACAAGTTCAAGGTGCTCAACAAGCACCTCATTGACTGGGAGGAGCTGGAGCGCGACGCCCCCGACCGCGAGGCGGGCCGCGTCTCCATCATCATCCCCGTGTACAACCTGCCCGACCTCACCCGCGCCTGCGTCGAGTCCATCCACGCCCATTCCGGGGCCTTGGATTACGAGGTGGTGCTGGTGGACAACGGCAGCACGATGGACGCCTCCGCCGCCCTCCGCGCGCTGGCGGAGCATCCCCGCGTGTTCCTCCTCACCAACTACGAGAACTACATGTTCGCCCTGGGAAACAACCTCGGCGCGGCGGGCTCGTCGGGCGACATCCTCGTCTTCCTCAACAACGACACCCGTGTGACCCCCGGCTGGCTCGAGACGCTCACCGCGCCCCTGCGGGAGGACCCGTCCGTCGGCATGGCGGGGCCGAAGCTGCTCTACGAGGACGGCACGGTGCAGGCGGCGGGCATGGCCTTCTCCGACCGCTCCGTCATCCCCTACCACATCTACCAGGGCATGCCGGGCGACGCCCCCTGCGTCACCAAGCGCCGGACCTTC
>JAKPUV010000906.1 GCA_029554925.1 Candidatus Hydrogenedentota bacterium
TGCCGCAACGGCAAGGACATGCCGATCCTGGGGGAGAAGACGGTGGAGCGCCTGCGCGGGGAGCTGATGCGGCGGCCGCAGGACACGCTGGTCAGCGTGATCATGCCCGCGTGGAACCGCGCCGAGACCATCGGCCGCGCCGTTGAGAGCGTGCTGGCCCAGTCCTACGCGAACTGGGAGCTCATCGTGGTGGACGACGGCAGCGACGACGGGACCCCGGAGGCCGTGCAGGCGTTCCGCGCGGCCAATCCGAAAATCCGGCTGCTGCGCATCGCCCACGAGGGGGTGTCCGCCGCCCGCGACGCCGGGCTGCGGGAGGCGAAGGGGGACATCATCGCCTACCTCGACTCCGACAACCGGTGGCGCCCCGACTACCTGCTGTTCTCCGTGCATGCGCTGCTGGAGACGGGGGCCAAGTGCGGGTATTCGGTCCTGGAGATCGTGGACGAGGACGCGCGGAACGCCGTCAGCCACCGCGCGCGGCGTTTCGACCTCGACGCGCTGCTCAAGAACAACTACATAGACATCAACATCTACGTCCACCGGCGGGAGCTGTTCGAGGAGCTGGGCGGCTTCGACCGCAGTCTGCGCCGCTGGGTGGACTGGGACGTCATTCTCCGCCAGACGACGCGGCACGACCCGGCGCAGATCCCCGCCGCCCTGTGCGTTTATTACCGCAAGAAGAAACTCAACCAGATCACGCTGGAGGAGCCCCAGGCCTACAAGTTCAAGGTGCTCAACAAGCACCTCATTGACTGGGAGGAACTGGAGCGCGACGCGCCGGACCGTGAGGAGGGCCGTGTCTCCATCATCATCCCCGTCTACAACCTGCCCGACCTCACTCGCGCCTGCGTCGAGTCCATCCACGCCCACGCCGGGGCCGTGGATTACGAGGTGGTGCTGGTGGACAACGGCAGCGGGATGGACGCTTCCGCCGCCCTGCGCGCGCTGGCGGAGCATCCCCGCGTCTTCCTCCTGAGCAACTACGAGAACTACATGTTCGCCCTGGGGAACAATCTGGGCGCGGCGGGTTCGTCGGGCGACGTGCTGGTCTTCCTCAACAACGACACCCGCGTGACCCCGGGCTGGCTCGAGACGCTCACCGCGCCCCTGCGGGAGGATCCCTCGGTGGGTATGGCGGGGCCGAAGCTGCTCTACGAGGACGGCACGGTGCAGGCGGCGGGCATGGCCTTCTCCGACCGCTCCGTCATCCCCTACCACATCTACCAGGGCATGCCGGGCGACGCCCCCTGCGTCACCAAGCGCCGGACCTTC
>JAKPUV010000914.1 GCA_029554925.1 Candidatus Hydrogenedentota bacterium
GCGGGGCCCGCTTCTTTTTTAACCACCGATGAACGGTGATGGGGAAGGGCTCGATTGCGGCGGCTGGTTGGTCGGACAGGTCGGACTTGTCGGACTTGTCGGACGAAGCCAGGAGAATTTCTCCGACCGATCCGACGGATCCGTCCGATCGGTCGGATGTTCCCTTTCCGGTCCGGGCGGGAATCTGCTATCCTGCCGGGACGCCGCGCGCGGCGGGGGCCGCGCGGGCAACAGGAGGTTTCCCATGGACCGCCGCGATTTCCTGAAGGGACTGGGGACGGCCGCGCTGGCCGGGGCATTTGCCGGGGGCGCCGCGCGCGCCGCGGAGGCCGGGGAGGAATTCCATTTCGCCGTGGTGGCGGACCCGCACTGCGCGGAGGGGCCGCGCAAGGGCATGGAGTCCCTCGGCACGGGGACGGACCGTTTTCTGCGGTGCGTGGAGGCGATGAAAGCCCTGCCTGCGGCGGAGCAGCCGGACTTTGTCCTCGTGCTGGGCGACCTGCACACGGACGCCTTTCTCCCCCTGCTGAAGGAGGTGCCGTATCCGGTGCATGTCACCTTCGGCAACCACGAGTCCACGCCGGAGCAGCGCAAGAACCTGCGCGACGCATTCCCCGGCGACTTCACGGTGAACGGCGAGCCCTCCGACTATTACAGCTTCACCCACAAGGGCGCGCGGTTCATTTCCCTGTGCGACGCCGGGCTGGGGGGCGAGCACATCGGCACGCTCTGCTCGGAGAACATCCGCCCGCGCGGCCAGTGCGAGTGGCTGGAGGCGGAGCTGTCCGCCCCGGAGCCGCGCAAGGTCCTCTTTGCCCACATTCCCGTGGAGCGCAACGGCGGGGACCGCGAGATGCACCTGAACCGCAACGATTCCCGCTGGATGAACGCGCTCCTCGAGGAGAAGGGCCCGGACGCGGCCTTCTTCGGCCACCTGCACACCCCCACGGAGGAGTACAGCAACGGGAAGTCCCGCGTGTGGCAGGTGCGGTCCTGCTGCTGGAACGGGGGCAACGCGCCGGTGGGTTTTCTGCTGGCCCGCATGACCCCGGGCGGCGTGTCGTGCCGGGAAATCCTTACGGGCGGCGGGGCCTGACCCTCACCGGCGGAATGGTTGTCCCCCGGGGGGCATAGTTGCTAAGATTGCTTCCCATGAAGCGGTCCGCGCACCGGGCTGGTGTGACGCACGGACCGCTGAAAACGCCGTCGCAACCCTTGGAGACTCCCCATGTTTGAACGACTGGAAATGGCGCCCCCCGACGCGATTCTCGGCCTCACCGAAGCCTTCAAGAAGGACCCCCGCCCAGAGAAGATCAATCTCGGCGTCGGCGTGTACAAGGACGCGGACAACCAGACCCCCGTGCTGAAGTCGGTGAAGGCGGCGGAGCGGCGGCTGCTCGACACGGAGACCACCAAGAACTACATGCCCATCACGGGCGACCCGGCCTATGCGGACGCGGTGATCCGCACCGTGTTCGGCGGGGCGGGCGCGGCGGCCCTGGGCGGGCGGGCGCGCGCGGCCCACACCCCCGGCGGCACGGCGGCCCTGCGCGTGGCGGCGGATTTCCTCACGCGCGGCTACGGCGCGCGCACGGTCTGGATGAGCAACCCGACCTGGGCGAACCATCCGTCGGTCTTCGAGGCGGCGGGCCACACCGTGAAGTCCTACGCCTACTACGACGCGGCGACGAAGGGGCTTGCGGCGGACGCGTTCTTCTCCGCCCTGGAGGCCATCCCGGCGGAGGACGTCGTGCTGCTGCACGCCTGC
>JAKPUV010000920.1 GCA_029554925.1 Candidatus Hydrogenedentota bacterium
GGAAAAGCGCCACTGGACCCAGCCCCCCTGGGAGGGCCAGGGGCAGGCCGCGCCCGCCATGGCCTGGCACGACTTCAACAACAAGACGATCCTAGGCACCGTGCCCGTGGAGGAGGACGGCTCCGCCTACTTCTCCGCGCCGTCCGACACCTTCATCTACTTTCAGCTGCTCGACGTGCGGGGGATGATGGTGCAGTCCATGCGCAGCGGCACGGTCATCCAGTCCGGGGAGACCCAGGGCTGCGTGGGCTGCCACGAGCACCGCCTCGGGTCGGTGCCGTCCCTGCTCTCCGCCCAGCCGCGCGCCCTGCGCCGGCCGCCGGACACCCTGGCCGGGTGGCACGGCCCCGCGCGCACCTTCAGCTACACCCGCGAGGTGCAGCCGGTCTTCGACCGCCACTGTGTGCGCTGCCACGACTTTGGGAAGGACGCCGGGAAGACCCTCAACCTCGCGGGGGACCGCGACCTGGTCTTCAACGCCTCCTACAACGAGCTGTGGCGGAAGAAGTACGTCGCCGCCGTGGGCGCCGGCCCCGCGCAGACCCAGCCCGCCCTCTCGTGGGGCTCCCACGCCAGCAGGCTCGTCCGCGTGCTGCTCGACGGGCACGAGGGGGTTGAATTGAGCCCGGAGGAGTTCGACCGCATCGTGACCTGGGTGGACATCAACGCGCCCTACTATCCCGAGTACGCGTCCGCCTATCCGCAGAACCTGGCGGGGCGCAGCCCCCTCGACGACGCGCAGGTGGACCGGCTTGCCGGGCTCACGGGGGTGCGCTTCCGGGATCTGATGAACTTCTCCCGGGACCGGGGGCCGCAGATCGCCTTTGAGCGGCCCCGGCTCAGCCCCTGCGTGCAGGGCTTGAAAAAGAAGGACCGCGCGGCGTACAAGGAGGCGGTGGAGATCATCGGGGCGGGCCGCGACCAGCTCCGCGCGCGGCCCCGGGCGGACATGGACGGTTTTGTCGCCTGCCCCCTCGACCAGGAGCGCGAACAACGGTATGAACTGCGGCGGGCGGTGGAAATCCGCAGCCGCGAGTCTGTATACAGGGAGACAAAGGTCTACGACCGGAACTGAATCCGGCAAGGGAAGGATTGGTCATGATCAAGACTGGGCGTATTCGGGGAACACGGGCCGTTCTGGCGGCGTGCCTGGGCATCGGGGTTCTGGCGCTGTGCGGCGCCGCGGCGGCCGCCGACGGCGTCTTCCGCTCGCCGGAATTCATCGCGTCGGATGCGGCGGGAAAGACCCTCTACGTCACCGAGGCGACGGCCAACGCCGTGGCCGTGGTGGACGCGGAGAAGGGAAAGGCCGTCCGCCGGATTGACCTGCCCGACGCGCCCGGCGGCGTCGCCCTGTCGCCCGACGGCAAGACCCTTTACGTGACCGGCGCGGTCCCGGCGGGTGTTGTGCGCGCCGTGGACGCCGCCTCCGGCAAGGTGCAGGCCGAGATCACCGTGGGCCACACCCCCGTCGCGCCCGTGGTCAGCCCCGACGGCGCGCTGCTCTATGTCTGCAACCGGTTCAACAACGACGTGGCCGTCGTGGACCTGGCGTCGAAGACCGTCCTCGCGCGCATCCCCGTCACGCGCGAGCCCGTCGCCGCCGCCGTCAC
>JAKPUV010000948.1 GCA_029554925.1 Candidatus Hydrogenedentota bacterium
TGGGGCCGGACGTGGCGGACCCGGAGAGTGCCATCCAATGCGGGCTTGTGGCATCGGGTCCTGAAGGCAGATCGGACCGTAAGTGAAGGAGCAACGGGATATGCGCGGAGAGGGCGGGGGACTTCGGCTGGTGAGGGGGGCGCTGGTCTTTTCATTTTTTCTGTGGTCGGCCGCGTCTGCCCTTGCGTGCCCTGATTATTTCTCGCCGGATTACTTTTCCCACGGCGGGCGTAATGAGGCGCAGATGCCGCCGGCCTGGTTCCCGCGGGAACTGCATGTGCTGCTGGGCCTGAAGGGAACCCCGCCCCTGCCGGAGGCGCCCCCCGCGAAGGCCTGCGACCGGGTGGTGGATGCGGACTTGGCGCAACTGGAGGCCGCCCTGCGCACGGCGGAAAGGAGCGATGAGGAGATCGCGACGACACTCGCCGAATACCAGAAGATGCGGTGTGCCATGCGGGAGACGGGGAGGCGCGTGGAGGGGTGGGAGGGCGAACTGCGGGACTATATCCAAAGGAAGAAGTACCGCGCCGACCCCGGACTGGAGCCGCCCAAGCCCGCCGCATTTGATCCTGCCCCGTATGAAGCCCTCTTGAACCGTCTTCCTGTTGAATTCTCGCTGTACGCGCGGGGCGCGGCGGCCTACCACAGCCGGAACCTCGACAGCGCCCTGGACCTGTTCACGCAGGTGCTCGCCCTGCCCGCCGCAGAGCGCCCCTTCCGTACCGTATGGGCGGCGCACATGTGCGGCATGACGCTGATGAGGATGAAGGAGCACGACACCGCGCGCGCGGCCTTTGACCGGGTGCGGACGCTGGCGGGGGAGGGATTTGCCGACCCCGTGGGGTTGGCGGAGGGCGTCGGCGGCTGGAAAGCCATGACGCTCTACCAGGCCGGAGACTTCGCCGGGGCGGCGAAGGGGTATCTGTCAGAGTACATAGACGGCGACGCCGCGCGGCGGCATGCCGCGCTCATCTCCCTTGACTGGGCCTTTTCCCGGACCGCCGCCGAGCATGACCCCGCGCAGGTCGCGGCCCTCCTGGAGGACGGAAACGCCCGGATGGCGCTGCTCGCCTGGTCGCTGTCCAACCCCTCAGACAGCCGGGACATCATAGAACCGGTGCTCGCCCATTTCGACGCCCTGCCCGGACCCGTCCCCGGCGCGGACCGCATCGCGTGGCTGGCCTACAACCGCGACGACATGGAGAAGGCCGCCAAGTGGGCGGAGAAGGCCGGAGACGCGTCTCCGCTGGCCGCGTGGGTGCGTGCAAAGCTCCTGATGCGCGAGGGGAGAATGACAGAGGCCGCCGCAATCCTCGAACAGGTCCTGGCCCTTCTTGAAAGGGGGCCAGCGGAGGGCGCCTCCTCTCCTCCGGAGTGGATTCAAAATCAAAACAACGATTTGGCGCAGTACCCGCCTTTCGATGTTGCTCAACGGGTCAGGGAGGAGTGGTCGGTCCTTTGGGCACTCAAACAGGGAAAGACTCCGGAGGAGAGCGACAAGGCCCTGCAATATCTCGATGGTTACGACCAGAGTTATGTCGCCGAAGTCGCGATGACCACCGAGGAACTGCTGGCGCATGTGTTTCAGGACCCCGCCCATGGGCCGGAACGGCGGGAGGGGGCAGGGGAGGGAACCGCCGGGATTTTGCTGCGCCGCCTGGTGCGCGAGGGCCGGTTGGAGGACGCCGCGCGGCTGTTCCCCGAATCGGACGCACCCCGCCTGCTTGGCGCGCTGCGGGAGGGGCGCAATCCCGCCGCCCCGAAGCGGGAGCGGGCGGAGCGTCTGATGGAGGCCGCCGAAATCACCGCGTCCGGAGAACTGCACGCCACCGCCCTCTGCCCGGACTGGTGGGGCGAAGGATTGAGCGCCTATTTGCATCGATTGTACGAATGCGGAGACCGGCCCGTACCGAACAGAGAGGAGCATTTCCTGTACCCCGCCGCGGACCTGTTGTGGGAGGCGGCGACGCTGCTTCCGAACAATGACGTGCTGACGGCCAGGGCGCTGTACACGGGCGGCATGTGGCTGCGGTACCGGGATCCTCCGGCGGCGGACCGCTTTTACAAGGCGCTGGTGCGGCGCAACCCGAACCTCGCGGTGGCGCGGGAGGCGGACCGGCTGCGCTGGTTTCCCGAGGAGTTCGACGAGCGCGTTCTCTACACCCCCCATCCCCCGTCGTGGCTGCGCGGAAGGCGGCGGATCCTGCTGGCGGTTCTCGCCAGCGCGGCGGGGCTTTGCGCGCTTGCCGGCGCGGGGGTGTTTGTCCGCCGCAAGACGTCCAAATCCCCGTCCTTGAACGGGACTTTGTCCTTGTAGTATTGTCTCTTTGAGGGAATTTCGGCGTTGTGGGAGTCGCAACGCCGGGCGCAAGATATTCCCGTGTCTTTGTTTCCGAGGGACCGGCATGAATTTTCTTACCAAGGCGGCC
>JAKPUV010000956.1 GCA_029554925.1 Candidatus Hydrogenedentota bacterium
GTGACGGAGCGTCCGGTGGAGGAGAGCAGCGAGGTGATCATGGCCTCGGCGAGGGCGATCTCGACCTCCTTGACCTTGAACTCGTGGGGCTTCCTCTTGCCGTACTCGCGCTTGAGGTGGTCCTCCTCGCTCATGACGCGGAGGCACTCGCTCTCCGTGTCCCACTCGTAGTAAATCTTGTAGAACTTGAGAATCTGGAGCGCCGTTTTCGGCTTGGTGTCCGTGATCCAGAACTTGAGGTTGACATCCTGGATTTCCGGCGCGGTGATGATGTTCCAGTTGGTGGACATGTTGATGGCGGCGAGGAACTCACCGAGGGGCATCGGCCCCTCCAGGGTGAGCGGTTCGCCCTCGTCCGGCACCTCGCCGTACTCGACATCGCGGTCCAGCACGGGTTCAAAGGCGCCGTCCCCCCCGGCCACGGAGACCGTGCCCGGCGTTCCCTTGGTGAAGTTCGTCCCCCCGCCGGCGCCGCCGGTGCCGGTGCCGGTGCCGGTGCCGGTGCCGGTTCCACCGCCGCCGATGGTCTGGGGGCCGCCGCCGCCCGAAGCCGCCGCTTCCCCCTCCTTGCCGGACCCGGTGTCCGCGGCGGCCTTGGCGGCCGCCTCGCCGTCCCGGGGACCCGGCGGGGTCGCGCCGGCCGCGTCCCCCGCCTTTTCCTCGCCGCTCTTCGCCTCATCGCGGTCCCGGCCGCGCTTGCCCACGCGGCTTTCCCCTTCCCTGCCTTCCCCGCCCAAACTGCTTGCCGACGGCTGCGACTCGCTGAGCCCCGCCCCCCGCTGTCCCGAGGAAACGCCTGTGGCGCCGGAGTTTCTGTCGAAAAGGGAGCTGCCGCGCCGCCGTCCCGAGGTCGCGGTGTCCGCTGTGCCGCCGGTCATCGTGCCGCCGCTGGACACGCCGGTCATGGGGGTGGTGGGGGACTGGCTCTGGGCGGAACCGGGCCAGCAAAGCCCGGCCATGAAGGCCAGACACACCAGCGACCTGAAACCATGCACAGCCTTCAGACTCATAAGGCGCTCTCCAGTGTCGGAAACCATCGGAGATCGGGCCGCACGGGCGCTTTCTCCTGCTTCCGGATCATGCGGGTCATTATAGTGCAAACCGCCCTTCGGCGGCGCGGGGGAATCGGCCCAGACCTATTCCCTGGGGAGGGTCACGGTCAATTCCTCCTGCTTTTCCTTCCAGAGGAAGCTCAGGACGACCCCGGTTTTATCTATGGATTTCACCTTCAGGCCGTTCACGTCGTCCCCCACCCCGACGAACACGCCCCGGGGCGACTGGGAGGTGAATATCTTCACCTTCTGCCCCACCTGCTGGCGGGTGGCCTTGACGCCCTCCAGCATCTTCTGCAGGTCGGGCTTTTGCGGGGGCGGGGGGGGCGGCGGCGGCGGCGGCGGCGGCGGCGGCACCAGCTCTGTCCAGACATAGGCCCGTCCGGTGATGGTTCCATTCCAAAGGTCGAAATCCCATGTCTGGGACTCGACATCCGTGTCCCCCGCGCGGACTTCGGCGAGGGCCAGTTTCAGGGACTCCCGCCGTCCCGCCACGGGATTCTGAACGGTGTTGAGCAGCAGCGCCCCACCGAGCAATACGGCGATTCCACCGCCGATGAGGTTGATCATGCGCGTCTTGTTCACTCGGAAACCTTTCGCAGCACGAGGGAGTGGACCGTCACTACGGCGTCCGCGGCGTCCAGCAGCAGTTTGGGGCATGCCAGGGCCGTCTCCCCCGAACCCTCCGGGGCGGTGAAACGCACCTGGTACCGGGCCGCCCCCCCGTCGCTCTTGAGCGCCTGCGGACTCGGAAAACCGTCGGACGCGCCCGGGGCGCCCACAGCAAGGCGGGCACCGCCGCCGCGCGCCGTGATGTCGATGTTCATCTCGAACACGGCCCCCGCGGGCACCCGCCGGACCATCTCGGCGACGGCACCGCCGCGTTCGGCCACGATCTCAAGCGACGGTCCGGAGTCGCCTTCCAGGGCGCGGAGGGCGCACCCGTCGGCGTTCCATTCCGAGGCGGCCAGGGGTATCCGCCCCTCGGCGGGCGCGGACTCCGTTCCGGAGGCCTGGTCCCCGGCGGTTTTCCGCGCGCCATCCACAATGGTCCGGGTGATGTCAATACTTGCGGCCACGAGCGGGGAATCGGGATTGCGGTTGATCTCCAGCTTGTCAATGCGCAGGGACTGGGGGCTGAGCTGCAGCCGCTCCAGGAAAGCCACCAGCGCGTTGATGTCCACGGCGGGGATGCGGAGGTTGAGCATGTACTGCCGGTACCCCTCCCCCCCCTCGGCCATCACGCCCTCGCCGAGCGAGGGGATTTCCACCAGATTGCCGGACGTGTTCGACACGTTCAGCGGAATGCCGTTTTCGTCCAGCCCCTGGGGGTCCTGGCGGGAAAGGCGGTACACCTCCTGGCGGAGGCGGTCGCGGATTTCAGCCTCGGTCCAGGCGCTGGAATGCTGCGCGGCCACCTTGCCATACAGGGCGTCCACAGTCTCCCTGTGCGCGATCTGGTTGGCGGCGCCCACAATCTCCTCCTGCACCTGGGTGATTTCCGTGTCCAGGGCGGCAATGCTCCGAAGGGAGGACTGGACGGCGGTCCAGGAGACGAAGACGGCCACCGCGGCGGCCGTGGCCAGGGCCAGCCGCCGCTCCCGAGGGGAAAGGCCCGCCCAAAGGGCGCTGATTTTCTCAAAGACCGCCATCTTCCTCCTTCTCATCGGTGAGGGGGACCTCGATCTGGTAGGAGAAGACCTGCTGTCCCCGTTCGTCCACCTGCTGCTCGTAGAGGCTGTGGGCGTGGGA
>JAKPUV010000967.1 GCA_029554925.1 Candidatus Hydrogenedentota bacterium
ACGACGGGCCGAAACTGAAGGCCGCCGGCTTCGACGGCTTCTACACCTACTTCGCCACGGACGGGTTCACCCACGGCTCCACGCCGAAGAACTGGCCCGCGATGAACGCCTTCGCCAGGCGCCACAAGATGCTTTTCATCCCCAGTGTCGGCCCGGGCTACAAGGACGAGCGCATCCGCCCCTGGAACGCGGAGAACACGCGGGGCCGGGAGGACGGCGCCTACTACGACCGCATGTTCGCCGCCGCCCTCGCCCTCAACCCCGAAATCGTCTCCGTCACCTCCTACAACGAGTGGCACGAGGGCACCCAGATCGAGCCGGCCGTCCCCAAGACCGTCGAGGGCGTCCCCTACGAGGACTACGGCGCCCTCCCCCCCGAAGGATACCTCGACCGCACGCGTTACTGGGTGGAGAAGATGGGCGCGTCCCCCTCCTGCCCGGCCCTCTCGTGCGTGGGCAGCGTCAAGTAGGCGCGAGGCCTGTCCCCCAACCCCGCAAGGAGTCCGGCCAATGAAGAAATGTCTGATCCCGATGCTCCTCCTCGCCGCCGTCACCGCGCGGGCCGACGCGCAGGACACCGCGAGGGGCTTTGTCTATGCGGACGCCAACGCCAACGCCGTCCGCGACGCGGGCGAGGCCGGCATCCCCGGCATCCTGGTCGCCAACGGCCGCGACGTGGCCGTGACGGACGCGGAGGGGGCCTGGTCCCTTCCCGTCACGGATGACACGGCGCTCTTCGTGGTGAAACCGACGGACTTCGCCGTGCCCGTGGACGCGCACCGGCGTCCCCGCCACTACTATCTGCACAAGCCCGCGGGCTCGCCGCCCGGCGACGACGCCCCGGGCGTGGACCCCACGGGGCCCCTGCCGGATTCGGTGGATTTCGGCCTGATCCCCAGGCCCGAGCCGCGCGCCTTTGACGTGGTTGTGTTCAGCGACCCCCAGGCCCGCGGCGTCACGGAGGTGAACTATGTCGCCCGCGACGTCGTGCCCGAGCTCGTCGGCACGGACGCCGCCTTCGGCGTCACCCTCGGCGACACCGTGGCGGACGACCCCGGACTCTTCAGGGAGGTCAGCGAGGCCGTGGGCACCGCGGGCATCCCCTGGTACTGGGTCTTCGGCAACCACGACGGCAACCGCAGCGCGAAGGAGGACCGCCACGCGGACGAGACCTTCGAGCGCTTCTTCGGCCCCGCCACCTACGCCTTCTGGCACGGCGGTGTCTTCTTCTTCGCCTTCCGAAACATGGAGCTGAACGCGGAGGGCAAGTTCGAGTACCGCTTCCGCGCGGACGACCTGGCACTGCTGCGCGCCTGCCTGGAGCGGGTGCCGCAGGAGGCGCTGGTGGTGCTCATGATGCACGTGCCCCTGCCCGCCGCGAAAAACTGCCGGGAACTCTACGCCCTTGTGCAGGACCGACCCCGCGTCTTCTCGATGTCCGGCCACACCCACGAGCAGGCCCACCTCTTCCTCGGCGAGTCCCGCGGCTGGAGGGGCGCCGAACCCCACCACCACTACATCGCGGGCACCGTGTCCGGCGCGTGGTGGGTCGGCGAGCGCGACGAGACCGGCATCCCCCACGCCACGATGAACGACGGCGGGCCCAACGGCTACGCCGTGGTCTCCTTCGACGGCGCGGACTACCGCATCCGCTACAAGGCCGCGCGGCGGCCCGCCGATTACCAGATGAACATTTACTGCCCCGACGAGGTGACGGGGCCGGAGGCGCCCGGCACGGAGGTCACGGCCAATTTCTTCGCCGGGTCCGAACGCTGCCGCCTGGACATGACCCTCGACGGCGGCGCCTCCTGGCTGCCCATGGAGCGCTTCACCGGCACCGACCCCGAATGCGCCCGCATGCAGGCCATGAATCCCCACCGCCTCGACGGCGTCTGGGGGTGGGACGTGGACGAGCCGTCGCGCACCGGCCACCTCTGGCGCGCCCGCCTGCCCGAAGGAATGGAGCCCGGCACCCACCTCCTCACCGTCCGCGCCACCGACCTCTTCGGGGAGACCCACACCGGCCACCGCGTGATCCGCATCCTGGAAACGCCCCGGCCCAGGTGACCCGGAAGGAACAAACATGGATGGACAGGATAGACAGGATGCTCAGCAATCCTGCCCGTCCATGCCCTTCTCCCTCTCTTGCTCCCCGGATGCGCGAGGCGCGCGGTCCCTCCATCCGCCTTATCCTGTCAATCCTGCCCATCCATGTTCAACCGTTTCCGTTCAGTCGTCGGCGGGGTCGTCCGGGGTGAGGCGGTGGGAGTCGCCGGACATCTCGCCCTGGTTTTCGGCGAGGCCGGGGGGAAGGTCGAAATTGCCGTGGCGCAGGAACTGCATGCACAGGAGGGCCACCTGGCGGCTGTTCATGATGAACGTGTGCGCGTGGTGAACCAGCGCCCACGCCTTCATCCCCTCCAGTTTGGTGCTCTCCACGGTGACCACGCCGTCGTTGGGCTCCCGGAAGGTGAGCCGCTGGCCGCGGTCGCCCGCGATGATCCCAAACTCCACGGGCGGCACGGGAAGCGTCTCATAGAACGCCTCGGAGGCGAGCTGCTGCCCGCTCTCGCCCGTGAACCACCGGTAGATCGGGTTGTCCTTGAACGCGCGGGCCATCTCGGCGGGGCGGTTGGGCGGGGCCAGCATCACGATGCGGCCGAGCCCCGGGGGGTAGCCCTTCTTGAACCCGTCGCGGAGGATGATGTTCCCCAGCGAGTGCCCGATGAGGTGGTAGACGGGCGTCTCCACCTTCTCCGCGATGAAGGCGCGCAGGTCACCGGACAGGGCGTCCACAGTGGTGGCCTTGGCGCTGTAGGGGAAATTGAGGACCGTGTAGCCGGCGGAGCGCAGCCGCACCTCCAGGAGCCACATGGACGCCCGCGTGCGGCCCATGCCGTGGAGCAGGACCACGGTGTCGGAGCCCGCCTTGACCCCCTGCGCGGAGACCTCCTCTCCCGCTGAAAAAGCGCCCGCAACGGCGCCCAGAAGCGCCGCGACGAGAAGTGTCTTGCCGGCGGGGGACATCATGGGAACAGGGGCCGTCCTATGGTCCGGAGGTTCTCCGCCGCCCTTCGCGGCGGCAGGGACCGAGAGTATAGGCGGACGGAACGCCGCCGGGCAAGCATGAAACCGCGCCGCCCGTCAGAGGGCGACATCCACGACCGCCTGCTGGCCCTCCAGCACCTCGAAGGGCACCGTCTTGCGCTCCATGCCGCCGCGGGCCGCGGGAAAGTCCTTCCGGCTGATGCTCTTGGTCGAGGCGAAGAGCGTCACCTCGCCCTTGCCCGCCGGAATCCCCGG
>JAKPUV010000997.1 GCA_029554925.1 Candidatus Hydrogenedentota bacterium
GGAACCGTGTCCCTCGGCAGGTCCTGGCCCCCCGGCAGGTCGCCCAGACCGGTCACAAAGGGGCCGGGCAGGCATTCGCGCCCCCGGGCGTCCTGAAGACGCCATGACAGGACAAACTCCCCCTCCGCCGCCGCGAGGGCATGGTGGAACACCAGCCGTTCGCGGTGGGCGTGCTCGCGGCGGCCTTCCAGCACCACCCCGGCCCGCCGCAGGCGCTGGATGTCCTGCTCGGAGAAGAACGCGTTGGACGGCGGCGCGCCGGGCACCACGCCCTCGTTCGCGCCGCAGAAATAGACCCGGTCGAAGGAGCGGCCGCGCAGGGCGGATGGCGCCGCGAAGAACACGGCGTCGGGCGGCGAGGGCCGCCGGTACTCCGCGCCGCACAGGCTGCGGTCGAGCAGCTCGAAAAAGGCGTCCCGGTCCATTTCGCGGTCCGGGTCGCCGGTCTGCGACAGGGTGGCCAGCGCGCCGTGGAGCGCCCGAAGGGCGGGGGAGGGAACCTCCGGCGTCTTGACGGTGCCGAGGGCCTCCACCAGCGCGGTGAAGGCCCGCGTGTGCGCCGCCTGCGACGCGCGAAGCGGCAGGCGGTCGTCGAGGTCCGCCAGCGCGCCCACCCGCCGCTCCAGCGCCGCCAGCGCGGAAAGGGCGGGGAAGGGGAGGGACACCCGGTCAGTGTCCCGTTCGGCAGGGCGGCCCAGCCGTTCGCGCAGGCGCGCCAGCCGGGCGAACCATTCCTCCCGACCGCCGGTAATCCCCGCCGCTCCGGCCAGCCGCAGAAAGGGGGCCGTGTCCGGCGCGGCGGCCCCGTCCGGGGCAAACCACGGCGCGGAAACGACTTCCAGCGCGTCCTCCACCGCCCATTCCGACAGGGCGCGGATCAGTTTGCGCAGGAACAGACCCACACCCCCGGAGGCCAACGGAACACCTCCTGCGGAACGCACGGGGATCCCGAACTCCGCCGCCGCGCAGTCCACAGCGGCGGCCTGCGCCGTGTAGTCCGGCAGCACCACCGCCACCCGCGACGGGGCGGTGGCCCCC
>JAKPUV010001025.1 GCA_029554925.1 Candidatus Hydrogenedentota bacterium
CGCACAAACGGCACCAGCGCGAAGCCGAACCCGCCGATGGCCGCGGAGACGGCCCCCGCCCACGCCACGGGCCGCAGCCCCCGGCGCAGGCAGTAGGCGAGCGCGCCGGCAAACACGCCGGTGATGCCCGCCCAGTCGTCACTGCGGGGCGGCATCATGCGCAGCCCCCCCCAGCGCTGGAGGGGGATCGTACCGAGCACGGGCAGGATGAGAAAGGCGAGCAGCCAGCCGAGGGACATGCACAGCAACAGCCCGGCGTCACGCCGGAACTTTCCGTATTTGATGAAGTACAGGGCAATGCCCGCAATGAGGCCCGCGGCAAGCCCCGCGTGCTGCGGGTAGTCCAAAACCACCTGGGGCCAGTTGGTGAGGAACTGGGCGGGGTCGAAAAGCTGGCCGGTCTCGGGGTTGACGGCGTGGATGTTGCCCAGGGGCGCGACCAGCAGCCGTCCCAGCGGCGCCGCCATTCCCGCGGCGTCAAGGAGACGCTGCGCGCCCCAGCCCGCCGCCGCACCCGCGGCGGCAAAGGCCGCCAGCAGGTGCGCCTTTGCGAAACGCCGGTCCCACAGGTCGAAGGAGCACACCCCCAGCAGGGCGGCGAAAGCGGGCCGCCAGTCGGCGTCGAGCCAGTAAAGCGGGTTGCGGTGGCGGAAGTCCGTGCCGTCCACATCCAGCGCGAGATACTGCTGCGCCCAGGCGCTGACGGCGTCCTCCATGAGCGCGTGGACCCCGACGGGCACCAGCACGAAGATCAGGGGAACGAAAAAGTCCTCCAGCCGTTTCCGGTCCATGACCGCCGGCAGCGCGGTGCCCATGCCGCCCATGCCCGCCCAGAGCCCGCCGACACAGAAGGTGATCAGGAACCCGTACAGGGCCGTGGGCCAGTGCTCGGACCCGGCGAAAGAGATGCAGTACATGTAGGCGATGGACCCGCCGAAGGCCCAGCCCAGCCCGCCGAAGAGGGCGAACCAGGGCGCGCGGCCCCGCCAGTCCTCCCGGCCCGAGAGCAGGCACGCGGCCAGCGCCGCCAGCGCCCCCGGGATCATGGCCCCCGCCTCGTGGCCGAAATTGCCGCGGATGCCCCAGCCAATGGACAGGGACAGGGCGACCAGAAAGGCCGCCCCCGCGCGGCGGCCGGGAAAGACGGGGGGGACGGAAACGGCTGCGCCGGGGGCGGGGTGCGTCATGGGCGGACTCCTTTTCCTGCGCGGTCCCCCGCGCGACTCCGGGTAGTGTACGGGGCCTCGGGGGCCCGTTCAAGAACATGGCGCTTGCATTCTGTCGGAAATCTGCTAAAATCCCTGTCAGGGGGTGAGTGTTGCTGAATGTCCGAACGCAACGGGAGCAGGAAAATGTCAGGCATCAAGCGTGTGTGGGCCGTGTTTGGGGCGGTGTGTTTGCTGGCGGCGGGGGCTCTGGCCCAGGGCGCGCCCGGGCTTTCCCCGTTGAACCCCGCATTTGAGGCGTGGCAGGCGGGCAAATCCGCCGATGCCGGGCACGGCTACCTCCCGTCCCCCGTGGACTGGTCGCATCTTGCGCCGTTCATGGCAGGCAAGGCCGACCCGCCGGCCTCCTACAACCTGCGCACCCTCGGCTTTGTCACCCCTGTGAAGAACCAGTCGGTGTGCGGCGCCTGCTGGTCCTTCGCCGCCTGCGGCGTGCTGGAGGCGTGGCTCAAGCGCTTCGAGGCGACCACATGGGATTTCTCCGAGAACCACATGAAGAACACCCACGGGTTTGACTGGTCGTCCTGCGACGGGGGAAACAACGACATCGCCAACGCCTACCTCACCCGGGGGACGGGACCGCTGAACGAGGTGGACGACCCCTACGTCCCGACCGCGCAGACGCCGCCTGCGCCCGGGGCGGCGGTTCAGAAACTGCTGACCCGCTCCCGCGTCTTCTCCCTGGGAACCGGCGGCGACCGCACGGCCGTGAAAAACGCCCTGATGGAGCACGGCGCGCTTTCCATCCCCATGACCTGGAACGATGCGGCCTACGACGATGCCACGGACACGTATTACTACAGCGGCGACGGCATGCAGCCGGGCGACGGCGGCCACATGGTGACGCTGGTGGGCTGGGACGACGCCAAGGCGGTTCCGGGCGCGCCGGGGCCGGGGGCGTGGTACTGCAAGAACAGCTGGAGCAGCGGCTGGGGCGACGGCGGCTACTTCCACATCTCCTACCACGACACCCAGGCGATTTCCGAGGCCTACGCCTTCACGGACATCGCCGCGCCGACGGCCTACGGCCGCGTCTACCAGCACGATCCCCTGGGCATGACCTCGGGCTTCGGGTACACGGGGCTGGGCGTCATTTTCGGGGC
>JAKPUV010001039.1 GCA_029554925.1 Candidatus Hydrogenedentota bacterium
CAGCTCGTTGAGCACATAGACGAATTTCCCGTCCGGCGAAAACTTCATGTGGCGCGGTCCCGCGCCGGGGTCGGTCTGGCCGAAGGCCGGCTCGTTCGGCAGCAGCCGGCCCGAGGCGGTGTCAATCCGGTAGATCATCACCTTGTCCAGACCGAGGTCCGGCGCCAGCGCGAATACCCCGTCCGGCGACGGATAGATGGAGTGGGCGTGGGGGCCCTCCTGACGCTTGGGGTTCACGCTGGACCCCATGTGCTGCATGAAGCCGCAGGCCTTGCCCAGCGCGCCGTTCTCCCCCGCCGGGAACGAGGCCACGCTGCCGCCGCTATAGTTCGCCACCAGCACCCGGTCGCCCTTCGGCGTCACGGACACATGGCACGGCCCCGCGCCCACGGTGGACTGGCGGTTGATCTCCGTCAGTTTCCCAGTGGCGGGGTCAAGCGCGTAGGCCACCACCACGCCGCCCGTCTGGTCGTCCTCCACGGAGTACATCACGGGCTTGGAGGGATGCAGGGCCTGGAAGCCGGGGTTGCGGGTCTCGCAGGCCAGCCCGTGCAGGGCGAGCGTTCCCTTTTCGGTGGCCAGCCGCAGCAGGTGGATGCCGCCGCCCTCCTTCGCCGCGTAGGTGCCGATGTGGACCCAGTACGCGCCGGTGGGGGCCGCGGCCGCCGCGCCCGCCAGGGCGCACAGGGTGAGCAGGATCGCCGCGCGGTGTCTCATGGTTTCTTCCTTATGTCTGGGTTCAGGCCGCCTGGAACGCGGCGATGATGCGGTCCAGCAGCGCCGTGTCATCCCCCATCGCCACGATGAGGAACATGCCGCGCCGCGCGTACCGCGTGGGGGTCTGTTTGGGCTTGGCGGCCCCGAGCGACTCCGCCAGGTTCCACTGCGCCACAATGGCCGTGCCCGGGTCCGTCTTCTGGTACTCCGTGTACCGGGCAATCTTGCCCTCGTCGTCGTACTGGTAGATCGTAACGCCCGCCCCGCCGATCCGCGCGCCCGCCGTGGCCGCGGACTCGTTGGACGGCGTGGTCATCTCAAAGGACTCCACGGGGAGCCCCGCCTTGGCGAACCCCGCCTGCACGCGCTCAAACGTCATCGGCTTCGGCATGAGCTTCAGGGCGAAGGGCAGGGCCAGCAGGACCACGCCCAGCCCGATGAGCAGTTTGACCAGTTTTTCGGTTTCCATGCCCGGGTTCTCCCGCCGTTAGTGTAGCACGATCCGTCCGCGCGCGCCGCGCAAAAAAAGGACGCGCCCCGGACAGCGGAACCGTCCGGGGCGCGAAAAAGACAGATCAGAGGGACTCGACCACGGCGACAACGCGCGCGTAGACCTCGTCGGGACCCGCTTTGGACCCCTCGACCGTGCGCAGGACGCCCTCTTTCCCGTACCACGCGATGATCGGCTCGGTGGTCTCGTGGTAGGTCTTCAGACGGTGCTGGACCGTCTCCGGCTTGTCGTCCTCGCGCTGGATCAGCCGCGGGGCAATGTCGGCCGGGGGCGGGCTGAACATAAGATTGTACACCGCGCCCGTCTCCGGGTCGCTGCGGCGCGAGCTGAGCCGTGCGACGATCTCCTCGTCCGGCACGTCCACGTTGATCGCCACGTCAATCTTCTCGCCGCGCTTCTCCAGGAAGGCCTTGAGCATCTCGGCCTGCGGAATGGACCGGGGGAATCCGTCCAGGATGTACCCCTTCGCGCAGTCCGGCTGCGCCAGACGGTCCGCCACGATGTCGCAGGTCAGCGAGTCCGGCACCAGCCCGCCGCTGTCCAGATAGCCCTGCACCTGCTTGCCCAGCGGGGTGCCCTCGCGCAGGTTCTTCCGGAAAATGTCCCCGG
>JAKPUV010001068.1 GCA_029554925.1 Candidatus Hydrogenedentota bacterium
CGCGTATTCGCCGACCGCCGACTTCGCCGCGATGAACTGTCCGGGGACGGCGTCCCCCGCCTGGCAGGCGAAGACCCATTCGGCCTCCGTGGGCAGGCGGAACCGGCCCGCGCCGGTCCGGTTGAGGCGCTGGATGAACAGCTGGGCGTCCTCCCACGAGACGCACTCGACGGGCAGGGTGTCGTCCTGGATGTTCGAGGGGTTCACGCCCATGACGGCCTTCCACTGGGCCTGGGTCACCTCGCACTGCCCCAGCCAGTACCCCCTCGTAATCCGCACCTTGTGGACGGGGCTGGCCGCCTCGTCCCCCTCGGCCCCGAGGAGGAAGTCCCCCGGGGCGACCCGCACAAAGGGCATGAACACGTTGCCCGGCAGGCGCAGGGCGGCGCGGGGGCCCCGGGCCTCCCACTCTGCGGCCAGCCCGTCCTGCGGGGGCGGATAGGCCATGCTGTCCAGAGCGTCGCGCTGGGCCTGGGGTGTGCCGGGGATGAGCGGGTCCTCCAGCCGGGGGGCGCGCTTCATGGCCAGCAGCAGGGTGCCCGCGCCCCCGGCCAGCGATCCGGGCCGCGGCCGCCCGTCCAGTTCACGCAGCGCCTTCTGGTCGGCGACCTGGGCCTTGAGCGGCCCGTCGCCCTTCTTGAGCCCGTCGGCCATGCCCTCCAGCAGCGCGCCGACCGAGGCCGCGACCCGCTCAAAGGGCTCCAGGGAGTCCAGCCCCAGCACCAGCGTCAGCCGGTCGCCCTCCACCGTGAACACCCCCCTCACCGTCACCGGCTCCTGCAGGCCCATCCACCCGCCGCGCATGCGGGTCTCGCGCACCGCGAGGTCCACCTGCCGGGGAAGCTCCTTCTCGTTCAGCGTGTACAGGCCGGCCAGTGCGGCCTTGGCGGTCTCCAGCTCAAAGCGCGGCCCCACCGGGGTCTGGGCGAAACGGATCCGCCAGGGGGCGGCCCCGCCCTCCGGCGTCTCCTGCTCCCAGCCGCCCGTCAGGCTGTCCTGCTCCGCCGCGCCGCGGCCCATGGCGGGCGGGGGCACCGGCGGCACGGGGGCC
>JAKPUV010001069.1 GCA_029554925.1 Candidatus Hydrogenedentota bacterium
AAGGCCAAACTCCGCGAGCAGGGCCTGAAGGCGACCATGCTCAAGCGCGCCCGCGGGATCATGGCCGTCATCAAGTGGCTGGACGCCGACATCCGCTGACGCGCCCTAATCCCCCGCGTCGGCCTCCGGCACCCCCTTCGCCCCCCGCCACAGCACCATCGCCTCGACGACCATCCAGACCTGGAGCGCCATGATCGTCAGGCCGACCACCGTGAGGACCGTCTTGCTCTTGGGGAGGAAGTCCCCGAACACCTGGTGGACCAGGGCCCAGAAGGGCAGCACGATCATGAGCGCCAGGGGCGCGAGAATGAACCAATGGGGGCGGCCCGTGCGCCGCAGGTAGAATGCCACCACCAGCAGCGCCAGCCCGGCCAGCAGCTGGTTGGTGGCGCCGAAAAGCGGCCAGATCACCAGCCCGCCGGATCCGGGGCCCTGCGGGCCCGGCAGCAGCGCCAGTCCGCCGCCCGCCGCCACGGCCACGGCCGTCGCCGCGTACTTGTTCCCCAGCGCGCGCACCCGCAGCACGCCGCCCAGCTCCTGGATCACGTAGCGGTGGAGCCGCGTGGCGGTGTCAATGGTCGTGGCCGCAAAGCAGGCCACCATGACCGCCACGATGTTCACGGCGACGGCCTTCGGAATGCCCACGGCGGAGATGAGGTTGCCCGCCCCCTCCACGAAGGCGCCGACGGTCTGCCGGAGCTGCATTTTCTCCCAGCCGATGCCGTAGAGCTGGCGCCACGCCTCGGCGCCCGTGTAGTCCACCCCCTCCACCGCGACATGCAGACCCACGCCCGCCGCGCACGCGATCACCACCAGCACCGCGAGGAAGCCCTCCGTCAGCATGCCGCCGTAGGCGATGAAGCGGGCGTCGGGCTCGCAGTTGATCTGCTTCGACGTGGTGCCCGACGACACCAGGCAGTGGAAGCCCGATATGGCGCCGCACGCGATGGTGATGAACAGGAAGGGCATGATGGGCGGCGCGCCCGCCACGTCGGGGTTCCACGCCGGGGCCACCATCTCGGGCCGCGCGAGAAAGACCCCCGCAACCAGCAGCGCCAGCGCCACATAGAGCTGGTGCGAGTTGATGTAGTCCCGCGGCTGCAGCAGCAGCCACACCGGCAGCACGCTCGCCAGAAAACAGTAGGCCATGAGCAGCACGGTCCACACCACCACCACCGACTTCAGCCCGGCAAAGAAGCCCGCGTCCGGCCCCGCCAGCAGGGGAATCCCCAGGATCCGGGTGAGGTCCACGGGAAACCACACCCCCAGCACCACGGTGAGGTAGAGCAGGAAAAGCGCCAGCAGCGAAACCCCCAGCAGGCTCCCTTTGCGGCGGTAGATCCACCAGCCGACCAGCGAGGCCAGCGGCATGGCTGTCCACACTGAAAGCACCGTCTGCGGGTAGATGGAGAAGATCGTGGCGATGACCAGCCCGAAAATCGCCAGCACCACCATGAGGGTGAAGAACAGCACGATCAGAAACAGCACCCGGACCCGGGGCGACACCATCCGCCCGGCCACATCGCCGATCGTCTGTCCCTTGGACCGGATGGACACCATGAGCGCGCCGAAGTCATGGACCGCCCCGATGAACACCGAACCCAGCGTGATCCAGAGCACGGCGGGCAGCCAGCCCCACAGGATCGCGATGGCCGGCCCCACAATGGGGCCCGTGCCCGCGATGGACGTGAAATGATGCCCGAAAAGCACCTCCTTGCGCGTCGGAACGAAGTCCACCCCGTCCTCCTCGGTGTGCGCGGGGGTGGCGCGCCTGGCGTCCAGCCCGAAGACGCGCTCCCCAAGCCAGCTTCCGTAGGTGAAGTACGCCGCGACGAAAAAGGCCGCGCAGACACTCAGCAGCAGCAACGAGGCCATGAACCGGTCCTCCTGTCGGTTTCGGGCGCAAAAAGACTCTGCCGCCCGGAAATTATCCTACTCCCCCCTCCCCGGAACAGTCAATCGGGCCCCGCCCCCGTTTCGGTGGCAGGTCTTTCCTGTCAGTTTGCGCAGCCCCCTTG
>JAKPUV010001086.1 GCA_029554925.1 Candidatus Hydrogenedentota bacterium
GCCCCCGCATTTGAACTGGAGGTGACGCTGCCGGAGGAGATGACCGGGGAAGTCGTGCTGCCCGACGGGCGAACCTTCGAAGCGAAGGCCGGTTCGGCAACTTTCCGGTAGCGGGATTCACTATGATGACGCTCAGGGATACAGGGAATGAGGTTCCGGGCGCTGCCGCGTGAGGTTCCTTTGCGACTTTGCGCCTTTGCGTTAATTTTCTTCTCAACGCCAAGACACGAAGGCGCGGAGACTGCGCGGGCGGGGTGGAAACCTCCTCCCTCTCCGTGGTGAAATCCGTCCGGCAAACCGTGTATCTTTTGGGATGGAACGGGGCGGGGCTCAAGAAACGAAAGGCGGAATGATGCGCGGAGTGCTGCACTGGTTTGCGACGGGGCCGGATGCGCCGCCCATCGGCGACATGGCCCGGGTGCGGCGGCTGTACGGGATCAAGCGCTGGTCCGTGTTTCTCTCCATTCTCCTGGGGTACAGCGTCTTCTATGTGTGCCGGCAGTCTTTCGCCATCACCAAGAAGGCCATGCTGGACGAGGGCATCCTGGACGTCCAGCAGATGGGAAACATCGGAACGGCCCTGCTGATCACCTACGCGGTGGGGAAGTTCGTCAACGGGTTTCTGGCGGACCGGGCAAACGTGCGGCGCTTCATGGCGACGGGGCTCATGGCGGTGGCGGTGACGGTGGCGCTCTTCGGCGCGAACAAGTACTACTCCCTCTTCTTCCTCCTTTGGGGGCTGCACGGCTGGTTCCAGTCCATGGGCGCGGTGCCCTCGGGCGTCGCGCTGTCCCAGTGGTTCAGCAACCGGGAGCGCGGCTCGTGGTACAGCTTCTGGAGCGCCTCCCACAGCATCGGCGAGGGCCTGAGCCTCTTCCTGACCGCCGGGGTGGTCACCTGGCTGGGCTGGCGTTACGGGTTCTGGGCGGCGGCGGCGCTGGCGGGGGTGGCCGCGCTGGTCATGTACAAGACCCTCTCCGACCGTCCCGAGACCTGCGGCCTGCCCAACGTGGCCGACTACCGGAACGACCACGCGTCGGACCAGTCATCGGTCCCGCTCACCACGGCGCAGGCCCAGCGGGAGGTCTTCCGCAACCCCTATGTCTGGATCGTCTGCCTCGCCTCGCTGGCCATGTACATTACCCGCTACGGCATGAACAGCTGGGGGGTGCTGTATCTCCAGGAGACCAAGGAATACTCGCTCATGGCCGCCGGCGGCCTGTTGAGCCTGGCAAAAATCCTGGAGACCGTGGGCACGGTGGCCTCCGGGTTCATTTCCGACATCTTCTTCAAGTCGCGGCGGTCCGTGGTCACCATCGCCAGCGGCATCTTCATGGTGGGCGGCCTCGCCCTGTTCTCCGTGACGCCCTCGACGGATCTTGGCGACCTTCCCGGAAACATGCGCCCCCATCTCCATGCGGAGGGGGCCGTGGACCCCGCCCTGCGGGCGGCACTCGCGGAATTGGGCGTCTCCACCGACGACGCGACCCGGTTCTCCGTCTCCGGGGATGAAAAGTCGCCGGGGTGGGTACTCCGGTCCAACTCGTGGTTCTCCGGATGGGGCGGCTGCCGCGTGGTGGACACGGGCGACCGTCTCCGCGTGTTCAAGAACTACCAGATCCAGCATCTGGTCGGCGCGTCCATCTACGGCATGGGCATCGGCTGCCTGATCTCCTTCCTGGGCGGGCTGATCGCCATAGACATCTGCTCCAAGAAGGCCAGCGGCGCGGCGATGGGGGTGGTGGGCATCTGCAGCTACATCGGGGCAACGCTCCAGGAGCAGGTAAGCGGACGGCTGATTCAGGCCGGCATGACGGTTTCGGAGACCGGGGCGACCACCCATGATTTCAGCGCGGCCATGACCTTCTGGATGGGGTCCGCGGTGGCATCCCTGGTGCTGTCGTGTTTCCTGTGGAACGCGCGGGCGCGCGACTAGTCCCGCCGGGGCGAAACCCGGACTTGTGCGCAGGCGGTCTTACATGTGATCATGCGCCATTCCGCGCGGGGTGTTTGGCTTTCCACCCGGTCCACCCGAAAACCGGAGAATCCATGTAATGCCACTGGTTCGATTCGCCCTGACCGCCCTGACGGTTATTCAGGCTGCGGCGGCTGTTTCCGCCGCGGACGAGGGGGCGCTGCGGGTATCCGTGCGAAAGGACAGCACCGCCGGAGGGCTGAACGTGGAGCATCCCGGCCTTCCGGGAAACGTGCTGGCCTATCTGAGCTGCGAGGGGGTCGTTTTCGGATACAACCGGGAATCAACGCCGCTATTTGAGGTAAAGGTATCGGGGGATCCGACGGCGGAGGAACCACGCTGGGACCTGTCCGACGGTGTCTTCTCCTACTCCTTCACCTACGACCAGGGGATCCGCGTGGACTTTCGCGCCGTTCCGCAGGGGGAGCGGCTGAAACTGCGGTACACGCTGACAAATGTGTCGGAGAAGCCGCTGGAGCGGGTGCTTCTGCACACCTGCGTTCCCACAACCGAAGCCCCGGCATTTTTCCCGGGTTTTGTGGAAAGCCCGGTGCACGAACCGGAAAAGACGGGCAACTACATGGGGTTCTACGACAGAACCTTCCTGTGGTCCGGCGAACGCGCGTTCACAGTGGGGGGCACTGAGAAAGGCCGCGAGGAGATACATCTATCCTTCACCCGGACAGGCCAAAGGCCCGTCGAGTGGGGCTGGTGGAACAACGGGCCCGAGGGGTTTGACCTGCCCCTGATCGCCCTGGCCAGCGCGGACGGAAAGCACACCGCGGCGCTGGGATTTGACCGGGCGGAATGGGCCTCCTGCAACGGCGGCGACGACCGGGCGTGCTTCCACCTTTTCCCCCTGTTCGGCGGTTTGGCGCCGGGGAAAAGCGCCACTGTGGAGGGAAGCTTCTATCTGAT
>JAKPUV010001099.1 GCA_029554925.1 Candidatus Hydrogenedentota bacterium
GAAGGGGAAGACCCCGGGGCGCCGGACAGGGACGGAGCGGGAAATGACACCGCAGTCGCGGCGGAACGGGGGCGGACGGTATACTCCTGCGGGAAACGGCCCCCGGGCCGCGCACAGGAGCCCCGCCCATGAGTTTCATTCAGGCGATTGTGGTGCTGGTCATCATCATCTCGTTGAACCTGCTGGTCATCCGCATCGCGACGGCGGCGCTGGTGCTCACGGGGATGTCGCGGGAAATGGCGCGGTTTCAGGCGCGGTCCGCGTTCTGCACGGTGGGGTTCACCACGTCGGAGGCGGAGAGCGTGGTTTCCCACCCGGTCCGGCGGCGGATCATCATGATCCTCATGCTTGCGGGAAACGTGGGCTTCACCAGCACCATCGTGACGGCGTCGTTCTCCTTCCACGGCGAGGGCACCTTTGGCATGGCGGGCCGCGTGCTGATTCTGGCCGGGATGGTGACGGGCTTCTGGGCCCTGAGCATGAGCCGCTGGGTGGACAACCTCATGTTCCGGGTCACGAGCTGGATGCTCTCCAAGTTCACCACCCTGGAGGCCCACGACTACACGACCCTGCTGGGCTTCGGCGAGGGGTACTGCGTGACGGAAATGCCCGTGGACCCGGGCGACTGGCTGGTGGGGAAGAATCTCGGCACCCTGCATCTCACGGACGCCGGGGTGGTCGTGCTGGGCATCCGGCGGAAGACGGGGGAGTTTGTGGGGTCGCCCGGGGCGGGCGTCTATGTCCGCAACGGGGACACCCTGGTGGTGTATGGGACACGGCCGGACATCGCGGCGCTGGACGCCGCCCGGTCCGACCCGGCCGCACGGCCCGAGGCGGCCAAGGCCGCGGAAAACGCCCCGGCCGGCGCGGCGGCCGCCTCCCCCCCGGAGCTTCTTGAGATTCCCGTGGAGTGTCCCGCGGGCCAGACGGAGCGCACCCTGGAGAGCATGCGGCTGGAGGCGCTGAACCTGGCCGCGCGCCGGGTGCTCCGCGCGGGCGGGGGGCGCATGCTGCCGCCCAGTTCCGGCATGCCCCTCTATCCGGGGGACCGCGTGGTGTGCGCGCGCACGGACGCGGTGTCCCGCAGGGAGGAGCGTTCATGACCCCCCTCACCACGCTCTCCGCTTTTCTGCTGGACATGGACGGAACGCTGTATCTGGGGAAGTCGCGTCTGCCGGGGGCGGAGGAGCTGATCCAGACCCTCCGCGACACGGGGCGCCGGCATCTCTACCTGACCAACAACCCGTCGTCCGACGGCGCGGCCTACGCGGAGAAGCTGCGGGGCATGGGCATTCCGGCGGAGGCGAACGAGGTGTTCACGGCGGGCGCG
>JAKPUV010001107.1 GCA_029554925.1 Candidatus Hydrogenedentota bacterium
TGATGACCGCGACATGCAGCATGGGTGTCAGTCTCCCTTCTTGCCGGTTTTCGCGCCCGAGAACGCCGCCATGGCCTCCAGCAGGACCTTCTGGGTGTCCTCGTCGAACTGATTATAGGTTTCCGGCTCCGTCACGACAAACCGGTCCCCGGCGTTTGCGGCGGCGTAGGCCCCTGCGACGGTCTTCCGGAATTCGGCGAAGGGACCGGCCGGGGCGAAGCGGTCGTAGGCGGGGTGCAGCACCACCAGCGGTTTCGGCGCGAAGGCCGCGCAGATTTGGTCGAGGTCGTAGGGCACCGTGGACTCCGCCCCCGCGTAGAGTCCGAGACGCGGCAGCAGCAGGCTCTCCTGGGCCCAGCGGCGGACGCCGCCGGTTTCCATCTCATCCGTGTCGAGGCGGAAGGGGAGGGGGGGCGCGGCGAGGGCCATGCCCGCGATCCGGTCGTCGAGGGCGGCCACATGCAGGGCGAGCAGCGCGCCCTGCGCGTAGCCGACGGCCCATACGTTTTCCGTGTCAATGTACGGAATCTCCGCCATCGCGTCCAGAGCGGCCCGCGCGTCGCGCGCCATCTTGCCCATCAGCGACCAGCGCGGGTGGCGGTCGTAGAAGCCCTCAATCTCCAGCACCCGCGCGCCCGTGCCGACGACGTCGAAGCAGCACACGGCGTAGCCCGCGCGGGCGAGGGTTTTGTGGGGCGGCTCGCCCCGGCGGTAGGACGGGTTGTAGCCGCCGGGGATCGCGTGCGGCGCGAGCCACAGGATCGCCGGAATCTTCTTCCCCGCCTTCGCCGCACCCTTCGGGGCATAGATGTCCAGATTGATGTACTCGCCGAAGACGACGGTCTCCTTCTCCACGCCGGGGATCAGGTCGCCCCGGTTGAACAGCGCCTGCACATGCGGCGCCTGCTTGCCGTAGGTCATGTTCGCCGTGGACGCCTCCGGCGGGGCCTCGCCCAGCATCCCCTCCACGGCGGCGCGCAGGGCGGGCATGCCCGCGCCGTCCGCCGCCTTTGGAATCTCCGGCAGG
>JAKPUV010001111.1 GCA_029554925.1 Candidatus Hydrogenedentota bacterium
GTAGTAGGGCTGCACCCCGTCGGTGGGGTTCGTCAGCCGGATTTCCTCGTCGAGCAGCGCGCGGCCGGGATGCAGGGTGAGGCGCACCTCCCAGCGCGTGCGGAAGGTCTTCTCCACGGCGGCGACGACGAGGGTGGCGGATCCGCCGGGGTTCGCCTCCAGCACGCCGCCCACGGGCTCCATCATGAAGACCGTGTGGCCCTGGGGGCCGACGTTCCATTCGATGCCGCCCGCGATCCACGCGCCGCGCATGGCGATGAGCGCGGGCTTGATCACGTCGTTCTTGTGGAACATCTCCTCGCCGGTGGTCTTGTCGAAGACCGAGTGGATGCGCCCGCCCAGCTCGGGCAGGCAGACCACATGCAGGTACTCGTTCTCCAGGTGCAGGGCGCGGTAGGCGCGGTCCTGCTTCTGCGGCGGCAGGTGGTCCTGCTTGGTCCACGGGTAGTAGATGCCGCCCTCATACGCCTGGAACACCGGGTTGGGGTCGTCCTCCCGCCCGTAGGTTGGCAGCGTGAGGGTGTCCTCCCACTGTTTCACCGGCTCCGCGGCGAGCGCCGCCCCCGCAAGCAGGAACACACCGATCCACGCACCCATTCTCATCGCACGACCCTCTCCAGGTTGCGTTCCTCCCCGCCGCACAACGGGCGGGGCGGCCCCGTCACTTTTTCGCCGCCTCGGCCAGCCGCGCGTCGAGTTCGGCGCGGGCCTCGGGGGTGAGGCTGTTGACGTACTTGCGCCATCCGGGGCAGAAGCCCGTGTGCCAGCGCCAGATCCGCCCCAGCAGGGAGCGGGGGTTTCTCTCGTAGCGTTTCCGCATGGAACAGGTTTCGCAGCCCATGACCGCTCTCCTTTCTCAGTGGGGGGCGCCGCCGAGCGCGCGGCGGCGCTCCAGCACCTCCGCGTACAGGGCCTCGTACTGGCCTACGATGCGGTCCACGGGGAACCGCGTCAGGACGCGCTCGCGCGCCCGCGCGCCCAGGGCGGCGCGCAGGGCGGGGTCGGACAGGACGGCGACGCCGTGGCGGACCATGGCGTCTATGTCCCCGACCTCGCAGAGGTAGCCGGTGACGCCGTGCTCGACGACCTCGGTGACGCCGCCGCTGGCGGTGGCGAGGACGGGCACGCCGCAGGCCATGGCCTCGAGCGGGACGAGGCCGAAGCTCTCGTGCTCGCTGGGCTGGAACACGAGGTCGGCGGCGGGCAGCAGGTCCTCGATGT
>JAKPUV010001116.1 GCA_029554925.1 Candidatus Hydrogenedentota bacterium
GCTCCGTCTGGGCCAGCCGGATAAACCCGCGCAGGCCGAGGATGTGGCGCCCCTCGTCGGCCCCGGCGGCCAGGACGCGCAGGGGCGGCAGCGCGTCCAGCGTCCGCCATTCGGACAGGGCGCGCAGGGCCTCCTCGGAGACGGCCCCGTCGGCGTCCTCCAGGGCGGCGACCACGGCGGCTAGCGCGGCGGGCGACGCGGCCTGCGCCAGCACGCGGACGCCCGAGCCCCGCAGTGCGGCGTCGGGGCCGGCCATGACGGCCAGCACGGGCGCCAGGGCCGGATCACCGCCGCGCGCGCAGATCGCGCCCAGCGTCTTTTCCACGGCCCCGCGCGCGGCGGGTTCGGACGCCGCCAGCGCCTCCAGGCACGCGGGCATTTCGCCCGCGCCGCCGTGCTCCGCCAGCAGGCCGAGGGCCGCCGTGCGCACCGCCGGGTCGGCGTGCTTCAGCCCGTCCAGCGCCAGGGCCACGCCCTGGGGCGCGGCGCGGCGGGACAGGATGCCGAGGATCGTCGCATGGACGCCCGGGGCGGCCTGCGGCAGGAACGCCGCCAGGGCCAGGTCCACGGCGTCGCCGGGCATGGTGGCGAGGCTCTTCTCCGCCTCGGCGGCCACGGCGTCGCCGCCGCCGAGCAGCGCGGCGAGGCGCGGGGTGTCGGCGGCGTCGCCGAACACGGCGAGGGCGCGGACGGACTCCATGCGCACGGCCGGGTCGGCGCTGCCGAGGGTTTTCAGCGCGGCGGGCCGGGCGGTCCCATCGCCGCGCCCCGCCAGGCCGCGCAGCACACGGACCTGCGCCTCCGCCGGAAGGGTCTCCAGGGCGGCGGCGTAGCGGTCTGTCGCGCCGTCGCCCGCCGTCTCGATCATCATCTGGGCCGCGAATTCGCGGAACAGGGGCTCATCGCCGTTGACCGCGGCAAGGAGGCGTTTGGGAGCGTCTTTCGGACGGGCCAGGGTGCGGCCCCGGAAAGCGCCGAGCCGGATGTGGTCCGGCCATTCCGCGCCCAGCAGCCCCTCGAAAACCTCCGCCGCCGCCTTCCCCTTCTTTTCGGCCGCCCAGGTGTCGGCCAGGCACAGCAGCGCCTCGCCGAGCACGGCGCGCCGTTCGGGCGCGGCCTCCTTCGCCGCGCCCTGCAGCGCCTTGAGGGATTCCTTGGTCGCGATGCGGCCCAGCGCCGCCGTGGCGGCCTCGGCCACCACAGCGTCAGCCCCGGCCATCAGGGGTGCCAGCAGCGGCGCGGCCTCCGCGTCCCGGCGCACGCCGAGAGAGGTGGCCACACCCGCCTGGAGCGCGCCGGAGGTCGTGCCCAGCGCGGCGCGGAGGGCGGCGCCCGCCTCGGGGAAGGGCATGGGTTCCAGGGCGTAGCGGGCCAGATTGGAAAGCTGCGGGTCGCCAAGCAGGGCCGCCAGGGCGGGCACGCTCGCGGGGGTGCCCACCTGGCGCAGGGCGCGGCAGGCGGCCTGCTTCTCCATGAACGGGGCGTCGCCGGACAGCGCGGCGATGAGCGCCTCCTCGGACGCCTGGGCGGCGGCCAGCCCTGCCAGACAGAGGCAGCAGCACAGCGCGGCGAGCGCGCGGGTCCGCGGGGTCATCAACATGCGCATGGTCAACTCCTTCCTCGCCGGCCGGGGCCGGAAACATGCCTGTGGGAAAAACTCACATGTGCCACGGCTCGCGCCATGCGCGCGCCCGCATCCGGTTCGCCTCGGGGTCGTCCGGGAAGGACTCCGTGACGGGGTCCCATTTCACCGGGCGGCCCAGGCGCTTGCAGATGTTGGCCACGTGGCAGGCCGAGATGGAGCGGTGCGCCGTCTCGGCGTGCGAGTTGGGCTGCTGCCGCGTGCGCACGCAGTCCAGGAAGGTGCGCGCGTGGTTGTCCACGGGGTACCCGCCCTTGAAGCGCATGTCGCGCGCGAGGGACTTCGGGTAGATCTCGATCTCGCCGGAGTCGCCGGTCTCCACCCAGCCGTCCTCACCCTCATAGCGCACGGGGCACGAGCCGAAGCGCAGCCCTGTCCGGATGACCAGCTTCACGCCGTTCGCGTAGCGCCCGATGAAGCGCTCGCCCTCCTGCCAGAACTCCACGGGCCCCGTGTCGTCCGTGCCGTTCGCCCACTGGCACAGGTCCACCGTGTGGCTGCCCCACTCGGTGATGGAGCCGCCGCTGAAGTCCAGGTGGTCGCTCCAGTAGCCCCGCTGCGGGTACTTGCTGTTGTAGGGCCGCCAGAGCGCCGCGCCCAGCCAGCCGTTCCAGTCGAGCTCCTCGCGCGGGGGCTCGGGCTCTGCGGGCAGCACCGTCTCGTGGATGTTCTTGAAGCCCGAGGCCTCCTCCGCGTGCAGCTCCTTGAGCCGGCCCAGCTTGCCGCTCAGCGCCAGGTCCGCCGCGAGGCGGAAGTTGCCGATGCTCCGGCGCTGGGTGCCGCACTGGAACACGCGGCCCAGGCGGCGCATGGTGTCCGACACGGCCCGCGACTCCGAGATGGCCACGCTCATGGGCTTCTCGCAGTACATGTCCTTGCCCGCGCGCGCCGCCATGATGGCCGCCAGGGAGTGGTTGTTGTCCCCCGTCGCGATGACCACCGCGTCTATGTCCGGGCGCGCCAGCAGCTCCATCATGTCGATGTACGCCGCGCAGTCCTCGTTGCCGTAGGCCTGGTTCACGATGCCGCGCACCGCCTCGCGCCGCTCGCGCTTGGCGTCGCACACCGCCACCATCCGCACGTCGGGCTGCGCCATGAAGGCCTGCATGTCGTACTCGCCGCGCCCCCCCGCGCCGATGAGGCCCATGGTGATCCGGTCGTTCGCCCCGGGCCGCGTCGCGTCGCCCAGCGCCCCGTTCGTCAGCACCAGCGGGAACAGCGGCACGGCGGCCGCCGCCCGCCCCAGAAACTGCCGCCGGGAGCATCCCGGCGCGGAGGTCGTCTTCTTCATGCGGAGTCACCCTCAACGTTGGCAAACCGTTCGCGGCGCCGCCCGCAACCGCCGCGGGACGCGCCGCCCGGTCCATTGTACCCATCCGCCCCGCGCGATGCCAGTGCGGGCGGCGGGACCGGCGGGAGGGAGCTTTTCCTGATTTTCGGGGAAAAGGGGATTGTATTTTCTGGAAATCTCGCCTATAATCAGCTTCGGATACGGTGTGATGTAATGCGATGTGACGTGGCGTGCGTGGTGTCCCGGGGGAGACGGGAACGAGGCAGAACCAACACGAAGGAGTCATGTCATGGGACGCAAGGGTTTCACACTGATCGAGCTGCTGGTCGTCATTGCCATCATCGGCATCCTCGCCGCCATCCTCCTGCCCGCCCTGGCGCGCGCGCGGGAGGCCGCCCGCAGGTCCTCCTGCCAGAACAATCTAAAGCAGTGGGGACTGGTCTTCAAGATGTACGCCAACGAAAGCCGCGGGGCGTTTCCGCCGCTGTTCTGCGGCAACTACCAGGACAGGAACGGCCAGTGGCGCACGGGCACCAAGCCCGGGCCGAACCCGATGGCCATTTATCCCGAGTATTTGACGGACCCTATGATCCTGTTCTGCCCGTCGGACTCGAATCTGCAAGGCCACATTGACTGGGCGAAGGACGAGGACACGAAGGAATGGTGCATCACGCGGGCGGACTCGGACGGGATGGCCTGCGCGAACGCGGTGGACGCGAGCTACGGGTATCTGGGCTTCCTCATTGACAAGGCGGGGCCGACCGACCCGTCCATCGCGCTGAACCAGACGGCCATCTTCAGCGCGTGGCCCCTGGACCCCTCGCTGATGCCGGACCAGAGCACGCTGGTGTCCGCTCAGATCGCGCGCCTGGTGGAGAAGGTGTTGGTCGGCCTGCTGCCCTGCCTGATGATGAACGCCGCGTCCACGCCGCTCTGCGGCGGCGGCATCCTGCGCCCGGCGGACGAGGACGTGGACCTGTCGGCCTACACCAACCCCACCATCGGCAACGCCACCGGCACGACGGTCTACCGCATGCGCGAGGGCATCGAGCGCTTCCTCATCACGGACATCAACAACCCCGGCGGGTCGGCCGCGGCCCAGAGCGAGATTTGGGCCATGTTCGACAACCTCGACGTGAAGGCCCGGGCGTTCAACCACATCCCCGGCGGCTGCAACGTGCTGTACATGGACGGGCATGTGGAGTTCATACGCTATGAGCGCAACGGCGAGGCCCCGGTCAACGAAAGCCTCGGGGTGATCATCGCCATGCTTACGCCATTATTCGGGTGACCCACACGGCAGATGTGGTCTATTCCCCCATCGTGGGGCCGGTGTGACGTGCCGGCCCCACACCTTTTTTTGCGGGGGGCGCCCTGCGCGCGTTTCTCCGCCGGTCACTCCAAATCGAAACGAACCGTTTCCCCGGGGGCGGCCGTCTTCTTTTCCCGTTCCGCGCCGTCTTTCAGGACGGTGATGGCCAGCTTGTCTCCCGCGCGCGTGACAACCAGATCGAAGGGGCCGCCGAAGGCCGCCACGTCGCGCAGGGCCATGGTGTCCCAGCCTTCAGGCAGGCGCGGCAGGCACTCGAAGGCACGCAGGCCCGCCGGGCGGACGCCGAAGAGCCCCTCGGTGACCACGCGGCAGTACAGGGCGCTTTCGGCGGAAAGGTGGCGCTGGTTGCCCTCGGGCCACGCCTCCACCGGATAGGGCACATGCTCTCCAAGAAGCCGCCGCCGGGAGTAGGCGCGGAAGTAGTCCAGGGCGCGCCCGGTGTCGCCCGCGTGGAACACCCCGCGGAACGCGTACAGCGTGGCCCGGTCCCAGAAGGTCTCCTTGCCGGACTCCGTGGCGAGGCCGTCGGGCGTCCATAGGCGCGGCGAAAACAGCGCCTCAACGGTCCCCTCCCGGCGGTCGAAGATGCCCATGACCAGGGGGATGCAGATCCACGCGCGCAGCGTCGTGTTGCCGTCGTAGTACCGGTAGGTGTCGAAGCCGTCCACCGTCGCGCCGAAGTGGCTGTTGATGGCGGCGCGCAGGGCCGCCGCGCGCGCGCGGTGGTCCTCCGCCGCGGCGGCGGGTTTGCCCAGCTCCCCGGCGAGCCGCGCGGCGGACTCATACGCGTCGTAGGCGAGGGTGGCCGTGCACAGGTTGGCGTCGCCCGCCGGGAACCGGCGCTCCAGCTCGTCGCAGTCCGACGCGATGACGCCCGCGGGGGTCGTCTTCCGCCGGCAGTATTCCAGGCACCACTCGATGAGGGGCCACAGCTCCTCCGCAACGGCGCGGTCGCCCCGCGCGAGGGCGAATCGGGCCGCGCCGTAGGCGATCATGGCGGCGTCGCCGCGGTCCCCCGCCCCGTTCCAGATGTCCGTGCCCTCCGCGATGATGGAGCTGGGAATGGGGGCGTAGGCGTCGTTCATAAACCGGGCGAAGTGCCGGTAGGCGTTCAGCGACGACTCGTTGCCCCC
>JAKPUV010001131.1 GCA_029554925.1 Candidatus Hydrogenedentota bacterium
CCGCGACAGGGACACCTGTGCCCCGCAGAGTACTGGAAAAACAGCGCCTAGTATACAAAATTCCCGGGGGGAAATGCCACCCCGGCGCCGCCGCGCGGCCTAGGCGGCCCCGCCGCCGTAGTCCCGGAGAGCCGTCTCCAGCGCGGCGACGACGGCGCGGGCCGCGTCCTGGCGGAGGCGGTCGGCGACGCGGACCTTGCCGCCGCCGTGTTTGACGACGGCCACGGAGTAGTAGAGCGTGTTCCCCGCCTGCATGCCCTTCTGGATGTCGAGCCCGGCGATGTCGCCGAAGGCGAGCCGGTGCTCCCGGCCGCGGCCGAAGAGGCCGCCGCGCGCGCGGAGCCCGTCGCGGCCCACCTCCACACGGCTGCTGCCGAAACAGAGGTCGAGCGAGGCCCACACCAGAATCAGCAGAAAGAGGCCGAACACCGCCGGAAAGAGGGCCGGGGCGTCCGACTTAAGCAGCAGGACGACCACGCCCCCCCAGACCGCCGTGATGGCGAGGGTGCCCAGCGCCGCGCCGGGCTGGCGGAACATGGGGAACGCGAGCGCCAGACCGCCGCCGGGGGCGGGCACCGTCAGCACGCCCGCGCGCCGCAGGATTTCCCCGGTCTTCGCCGGGTCCGGCGCGGCGGGGTCGGGGATCGCGTTGCCCGCCTCGTCCAGCGCCATGACCACCGTGCCGTCGTCCGGCGCGGCCGACGCCGCGCCCGGGGCGGGGCTGTCGGCCGTGCGGAACACGGGCACCTCGAACTCTGCCGAGAAGTCCACCCCCGGCACCGCCATCCGCGCGCGCAGCCGCCAGAGGAGCCGGTTGTCCGAGTCCTCCCCGTCCGTGGGGGGCTGGTCCGGGGGGATGAGGAAGCGCACCGGGACCAGCGTGGCGCGGCTCTCCTGCACCAGCGCGCCGCGCGGCACGGAGAGCTCCTCCTGCCAGAGGGTGTCCACCGAGGTGCGGCGGTTCTTCCCGGAGCCCGTGGTGACGCGGCGGACGCATTCCAGCACCGCCACGGCGTCCTTCTCCGGCAGCACGACCGTGGGGATGCGCACCCGGCCGGAGAGCATCCCGCCCACCACGCCGGGCACGGCGTCCATCTCGAACACCGTGTTGCCGTAGCGCCGCCACTGGAGCGCGAGGTAGACCGCCGCGACGATGGCCCCCAGCCCGACCAGCGGAAACAGCAGCCCGA
>JAKPUV010001151.1 GCA_029554925.1 Candidatus Hydrogenedentota bacterium
TGGAAGGGCCCCGTCGCCGAGGGCGAATTCCCCGCCGGGAAGGCCCCGCAGACCATCCCCTTCGCCGCCCCGGTGAAAACCTCCTGGATCAAGTTCGTGGCCCTCACGAGCGCCAGCGGCGACAACTTCGCCGCCGTGGCCGAACTCGAGCCTCTGCCCGCAAAGTAGACGCGGCATCTTGCCGCGTTCTTGACTTCTTTCGTTGACGCGAAGAACGCGGCAAGATGCCGCGTCTACGTTGTGCGCCCTGCGCATGCCCTCCGCGCCCCGCCCCATGCGCCCGCACGGGGGGATGTGCTATGCTATGGGCCTCGTCCGGAACCCTTCCACGTAACCGTTTATGGAGGCGTGTTTTACATGTCCGAGCAGACCCCCGGCCAGTATGATTTTTCGGCCATCGAGGCCAAGTGGCAGGCCTACTGGCTTGAGCACAAAACCTTCAAGACCGAGGTGGACCGGTCCAAGCCGAAGTATTACGTGCTCGACATGTTCCCCTACCCGAGCGGCGCGGGGCTCCACGTCGGCCATCCGGAGGGCTACACGGCCACGGACATCGTCGCCCGCTTCAAGCGGATGAAGGGATTCAACGTGCTGCACCCCATGGGGTGGGACGCCTTCGGCCTGCCCGCGGAGCGCCACGCCATGCGCACGGGCGAGCATCCGGCGGTCATCACGAAGACCAACTGCGACACCTTCCGCAGCCAGATCCGGCGGCTGGGCCTGTCCTACGACTGGGACCGCGAGATTGACACGACGGACCCGAAGTACTACAAGTGGACCCAGTGGATCTTCACGGTCCTCTTCGAGCGCGGGCTGGCCTACGAGGTGGAGGCGCCGGTGAACTGGTGCCCCGCCCTGGGCACCGTGCTGGCGAACGAGGAGGTGAAGGACGGGCGCTACGTCGAGACGGGCGACCCCGTGGAGCGCCGCATGATGCGCCAGTGGATGCTGCGCATCACGGCCTACGCCGAGCGGCTCCTGCGCGACCTCGACACGCTGGACTGGCCCGAGGGCATCAAGGCCATGCAGCGCGAGTGGATCGGCCGCAGCGAGGGCGCGGACGTCACCTTCACCGTTGCGGGCTCCGGCGAGGAGTTCACCGTCTTCACCACGCGCCCCGACACGCTCTTCGGCGCCACATACTGCGTCCTCGCGCCGGAGCACCCGCTCACGCGCCGGATCACGCGGCCGGAACAGCGCGCCGCCGTGGAGGCGTACATTGAGGCCGCGTCGAAGAAGAGCGCCCAGGACCGCATGCGCGAGGAGAAGGACAAGACCGGCGAATTCACGGGGGCCTACGCCGTCAATCCCGTGAACGGGAAGGAAATCCCCATCTGGACGGCGGACTACGTCCTCGCCGACTACGGCTACGGCGCGATCATGGCGGTGCCCGCCCACGACACGCGCGACTACGAGTTTGCCAAGACCTTCGGTCTGGACATCATCGAGGTGATCTCCGGCGGCGACATCGCCAAGGAGGCCTTCACGGGCGACGGCGTGCTGGTGAACTCGCCGCTCATTGACGGCCTGCGCGTGCCCGACGCCAAGAGGAAGATCACCGCGTGGCTGGAGGAGAAGGGCATCGGCACGGGCACGGTGAACTACAAGCTCCGCGACTGGCTCTTCTCCCGCCAGCGCTACTGGGGTGAGCCCTTCCCCATCATCCGCCGCGAGGACGGCACCATCGCCACGGTCCCCATGACGGACCTGCCCGTCATGCTGCCCGAGCTGGACGAGTACCGCCCCACGGCGGAGGGCGACCCGCCCCTCGCCCGCGCCGCGGACTGGGTCAACACCACCGACCCGGCAACGGGAAAACCCGCCCGCCGCGAGACGAACACCATGCCCCAGTGGGCCGGCTCCTGCTGGTACTTCCTGCGCTTCTGCGACCCGCGCAACGACGACGCGGCGTGGTCGAAGGAGGCCGAGGCCTACTGGATGCCCGTGGACCTCTACATCGGCGGCGCCGAGCACGCCGTGCTCCACCTGCTCTACGCCCGCTTCTGGCACAAGGTCCTCTTCGACGCGGGCCACGTCTCCACCGCCGAGCCCTTCCAGAAACTCTTCAACCAGGGCATGATCCTCGCCTACTCCTTCCGCGACGAGCTGGGCAAGTACCACTACCCCCACGAGGTCGAGAAACGCGGCGACGCCGTGGTCCTCAAGGACACCGGCGCGCCGGTCCACTCCCAGATCGAGAAGATGAGCAAGTCGCGCTACAACGTCGTGAACCCCGACGAGGTGGCCAACCAGTACGGCGCCGACTCCATCCGCCTCTACGAGATGTTCATGGGCCCCCTCGACCGCGAGAAGCCCTGGACCGACGAGGGCGTGCAAGGCGTCCACCGCTTCCTGCGCCGCGTCTGGTCCCTCTTCACCGCCGACGACGGCGGCCTCCACCCGCGCGTCGTCGCCACCGGCGGCGACCCCGCCCTGGTCAAGGAGCTCCACCGCACCGTCAAGGCCGTCACCCAGAACATCGAGAGCCTCATGTTCAACACGGCCATCGCGCGCATGATGGAGTTCGTCAACGCCGCGCTCAAGGCCCCCGCCGTGGACCGCGAAGTGCTCGAGGGCTTCGTCCTCGTCCTCTCCCCCTTCGCGCCCCACCTCGCCGAGGAGCTGTGGGAGCGCCTCGGCCACACCGGCACCCTCGCCTACGTTCCTTGGCCCGAATGGGACGAGTCCCTCCTCGTCGAAAACGTCCTCGAGGTCCCCGTCCAGGTCCAGGGCAAACTCCGCGGCAAAGTCGAAGTCCCCGCCGACGCCGACGCGGCCACCGTCCTCAAGACGGCTAAAGAAGACCCCAAAGTCGCCCCCCACCTCGAAGGCAAAACCATCGTCAAGGAAATCTACATCCCCGGCAAGATGGTCAACCTCGTGGTGAAGTGAGCGGCGGAACGGGGAAGCCGAAGCCGTCGCGGGAACGAGGTTGCTTCAGTCGCTCCGCTCTTTCGCAATGACGCGGGAACGCGCGTCATGGCGAGCGATGATCCACCACAACACCGCCGCTCACCGCGTCATTGCGAGGAGGCCGCCCCGGGCCGACGCGGCAATCTCTTGTCGGAAGGGTCGTGGCGGGAACGAGATGGCTTCGCTTCGCTCGCCATGACGCTTGTGCGCAGGGGCATAGGGAAGACCGCCGCTCACCGCGTCATTGCGAAGGAGCGACAGCGACTGCGGCGGTTCCCTCCCCGGCACGGCCCCGGCTCTCAGCGGTTCGTCCGGCGTTCCCGTCCCCTCCTCCCGCTTGCCTTGGAGCGGCGGTTTTCGTATGCTGGTGTCTCCAACCAACAAGGAGCGCGGACCATGGGCAAGATCGGCATCGGCGTGAACATGGAGTTTGTCCGGCATGAGGACAAGAGTTTTGAGTGGGGGGTGGAGAAGGCGGCGGAGCTGGGCTATGAGTACGTGGAGCCCATGGTGCACTGGGGCCGGGAGCTGCTGAGTGAGGCGGGGTATTTCCACAGCGTCTCGATGCTGGACGACCCGCTGCGCCTGCGGCGGGCCTGCGAGCGCGCGGGGATCAAGATGTCGGGGCTGAGCGCCCACTGCCCGCTGTGCAAGCCGGAAATCAGCGTGGAGTACCTGAAGCAGGCCATCCGCTTCGCGGCGGAGGCCGGCGCGCCGGTGATCAACACGGACGAGGGGCCGAAGCCCGCGTGGACGACGGTGGAGGAGGACCATGTGCTCATGCGGTACACGCTGTGCGAGGCGGCGGCGGTGGCCGCGCCGCGGGGCATTGTCATCG
>JAKPUV010001177.1 GCA_029554925.1 Candidatus Hydrogenedentota bacterium
AAAGGCCTCCGCCACCTGCTCCCGCTCCCCCGTCGTGAGCGAGGGTCCCTCGCCCGTGCTGCCGCAGACGTACAGCGCCGTGATCCCGTTGCGCAGCAGCCCCTCCACCATGGCGGGCACGGGGGCCAGGTTCACGCTCCCGTCGGGGTGCATGGGTGTGAAGGTCGCCGCGATGAGGCCGGTCAGTCGCTCCATGTGTCCTCCGTCTTTCGCCGGAGTCACCCGGCCGCCGTTCCGTCCCCGCCACCCTGCCGGAGGAACCCGTCGAGGAACACGCTCACAAGCGTGGCGAACCGGGCCTCGAAAGGGGTGTCCGCCCCGCCCAGGCGCGCGCGGTTCTCCGGAGAGGCGTTGATCTCCAGAAGCACGGCGCCGTGGATGCCCGCCCACAGGGTGGCCGCGACCAGCGCCGGGTCGGCGTACTTCTCCTTGAGCTCCCCGCGCTCAATGGCTCCCCTTACCACCGTCCAGAGCATGGTGAGGATTTCCTGGTCCAGCGGCGTGGGGTTGCTACGGCTCAGCTCCTGGTCCTGTTCCATCCAGGCGGGCGGCGGCACGACCATGAGCCGGTAGTGGTTGGGATGCGCGATGCCCCACTCGGCGTAGAGTCGGGCCATCTCCACCAACTGCTCCACCGGCGTTTCCCGGTTCAGCCCGGCGCGCAGGTGCGCCCGCAGGTCGTCGCTGTCGCGCCGGATGATGGCCCGCACCAGCGCCTGCTTGTCCTTGAAGTACTGGTAGATCGCCGCCGGGGAGTACTCGATGGACAGGGCGATCTTCCGCAGGGTCACCGCCTCGTAGCCGTCGCGGACAAACATCTCCCGCGCGGCGTCCATGATGCGCTCGGTGAGCTCCACCCGCTCGCGCTCGCGGCGCGCCTCGGACACGGTGGGGGGTTGACTTTTTTTGGCCTTCAGTCCCATAATCATTCCCTGAACGGTGTTCAGCCTACATCCTCCGGGGCGGGCCCCGCAACCTGTCCCGGAGCCAGCGTAGCAGGAACCGGGTAAAATGTCCAGTGGGCAGTAACCGTGTTCCGGGCCGGATGTCCGGAGACGCGGCTTTGTGTCTTCAATTCATAAGGAATCAGACCATGAGACGAAAAGCTGGATTCACCCTGATCGAGCTGCTGGTCGTTATTGCGATCATCGGCATTCTGGCGGCGATTCTGCTGCCCGCGCTGGCGCGCGCGCGCGAGGCGGCCCGCCGCTCCTCCTGCCAGAACAACCTCAAGCAGTGGGGCCTGGTGTTCAAGATGTACGCCAACGAGTCCAAGGGCATGAGCTTCCCCCCCCTGATGGCGGGAGCCTTCAACCACTATCCGCCGGGATTCTACGCGACCCTGGACATGGGGCCCCGGGTGCCGAGCATCTACCCCGAGTATCTGACGGACCCGATGATCGTTTTCTGCCCGTCGGACCCCGAACTGGGCGCGTCCATCGAGAAGGCCCACTACCCCGCCGGCGCCCCCAAGGCGGGCGAGTGGTGCTTTGACGTGATTGGCTGGGTGGACGAGTGCATGCGCGGCATTGACTCCAGCTACCTCTACCTGAGCTGGGTCTTCGACCGCACCGACGAGCGCTACGGCATGACGCCCATCGCGCCGTTCGCCGGCATGATCGGCGCCATTGCGGACATTTCCGGCGTGGACACGTCGGGCGACGGCCCCACCCAGCTCGTGAACGGGCTGATGTCGCTGTTCACCCCCGGACTGATCCAGGCCTTCCTGAACAAGGACGACGCGGGAATCATGTCGGCCGTTGACAAGGACATTTCCGGCAGCCTGCTGGCCGGGTTCGGAAACGGCGGCGGCAACACCGTCTACCGCCTGCGCGAGGGCATTGAGCGCTTCCTCATCACGGACATCAACAACCCCGGCGCGAGCGCCCAGGCCCAGAGCGAGGTCTTCGTGCTGATGGACATGATCTCCACCGACACCTCCGGCTACAACCACATCCCCGGCGGGTCGAACGCGCTCTACATGGACGGCCATGTGGAGTTCATCCGCTACCAGGAAGTCGGCGGGACGGCCCCGGTGATCGGCGCCGTCGCGCGGGTGCTGGGCCTGCTCACTCCGGCCCTCTAGCCCGGCCTTTCATCGGGGCGGCCCCGGACCGGTCCGGGGCCGCCCCGTCCACGAAACAGGCGGAAGCGGCATGCTTCCGCCTGTTTCTTGCTCCGAAGAACGCGACGGGATCCCGCATGCAGGGCAAGG
>JAKPUV010001207.1 GCA_029554925.1 Candidatus Hydrogenedentota bacterium
GGCGTACAGGCTTGCCCGCGGGGCGAAGCTTGCCGACGCGATAGCCGCGGCGGGCGGGCTCAATGCCCGGGCGTCGCTGGAGAACGTGACGATCTACGCCGGCGGCGACTCCTCCGCAGGCGCCGGGGCCCCCATCGGGCATGGCAAGGTGATTTTCGCAGGCGACGGAGCCGCCAACCCGACGCTTGGGGCGAGCGACGTCGTGGTAGTCGGGTCCCGCATGATCGGCGTGACCGTGGTGGGCGCGGCGGCGCGGCCGGGGGTGTATGAGCTTGCCGCCGGAGCGCGTCTGCTGGATGCCGTGGCCGTTGCGGGCGGGGCGTCGGCCCTGGGCGATGCGAGGAATGTGGTGCTGACCCGGGGAACCGGGGGACGTGTGTCGGGCGCCGACTCCGGAAGCGGGCAGACTGCCGCCGGGATCGACCTGGACGCTCTGGGCCGCGACCCCAAGGGCGAAGCCAATACGGTGCTGGCCGACGGAGATGTGGTCTATGTCCCCGAGGCCCCGGAGAAGCTGCGTAGGCAGCAGGTGGCGGTGCTCGGGGCGGTGGCCCGTCCGGGGGTCTACCCAGTAGATGAGGGCACTCGCCTGATGGAAGCCATAGCCGCTGCAGGCGGGCCGCTGGACGCGGCGGATCTTTCGCGGGTGAAGGTGTACCGCGCGGGCGATCCGGCCGATGGAGTTGACCTCGAGGTCTCAGGCGACCGTCTGGTGTACGACGGCGACATCAAGGCCAACCCGGCTATCGAGCCGAGTTCGGTTGTGGTTGTGCCCGGGACGGAAGTCAGGGTGTATGTTGCAGGCCTCGTGGCCCGGCCGGGCCAGGTTGTGCTGAGGCGCGGGGCGACCGCTCTGGATGCCATAGCCGCGGCGGGCGGAGTGACGTCCGCCGGAGACGGAACGCGAGTGGCCCTGGCGCGCAAGACGGGCGAAGGGGCTTTCTCCTTGGAGATCGATGTGACCTCGGCCCTTGATGCCGGGGAGGCGCCAGGCGAGCCGTCGGGCAAACCTTCGGCCAAAATGCCGACAGCGCCGATGCCTCTGCTCGAAGATGGCGATGCGCTGTTCGTGCCGGAGGTCGTGCCCGGGCAGGTAGTGGTGCTGGGCGAGGTGGCGAGGCCGGGGGCGTACAAGCTTGCCAGGGGAGCGCGCGTCCTGGACGCCATAGCCGCCGCGGGCGGCGTGACGCCGAAGGCGTCGCTGGAAAGGGTTTCGATATTCTCTGAAGGTGTTCTCGCAGAACCTCGCTATATATCAATTGGAGCCTCAGGATCGCTGCTCGCCGACGGCGCCAGGGACAACCCCGAGGTGCGGTCGGGCGATGTGATCGTTGTGGCCAGCAGGATGATCTCGGTCAACGTAATCGGGGCCGTTACTCGGCCCGGAGCGTTTGAGATGCGGCCGGAGGCGACTATCCTGGACGCTATGGCCATGGCGGGAGGCGTCAGGACCGACGGCGATGCGGCCAGCGTGATGCTCACCCGCAAGGGCGAAGCCTTCACTTTGGATGTCGACGCTGCGCT
>JAKPUV010001226.1 GCA_029554925.1 Candidatus Hydrogenedentota bacterium
CCTACGAAACCCCTCGGAGAACCTAAAACTTCCCGCCGCACAACTCACTGACAAGACCGGAAAGCCAAGCGTTTGGAACTGCTCCCCGTCTGTCTTACACTCCAAGTATACCACATGTTCCCTCCCGGTGCAACCTGGCCCTCCCCCCATTTTTCGGGGGTGCCCGGGTGTGCTACAGTGCCCGGTGTTGGCCACCTTTCATTTGGAGAACGCCATGGAACGCTGGACAGACAGCCGCATCGTCTTTCAGGGGAAAATCATCACCGTCCGGACGGGCACCGTGGTGCTGGATGACGGCACAACGGCGTACCGGGAGGTGGTGGAGCATCCCGGGGGAGTGTGCATCCTTCCGTTTACCGGACACTCCGTGATCCTGGTGCGCCAGTTCCGCATCGCCCTGAACCGCGACCTGCTGGAGGCCCCCGCGGGAAAACTCGAGGGGGCGGAGGATCCCCTGCGGCGCGGGTTGATCGAACTGGAGGAGGAGGTCGGCCTGAAGGCCGGGCGCGTGGTGGACGCGGGAAGGGTCTGCGCCACGGTGGGCTTCTGCTCGGAGATCATCCACCTTTATCTCGCCTTTGACCTGGAGCAAACCGAACGCCGCCCGGAGCCGGACGAGCGGATCGAGCTGGTGGAAATCCCCCTGGGGGAGGTCCGCGCGGGGCTGCGCGAGCACCGTTTCGACGACGCGAAAACGGCGGTCCTCCTGCACCGGCTGCTGGCGCACCTGGACGGTCCGCACTAGACCGGCGGACGCCGCCCCGCGCGGCGGGAACTTTTTCCGGGGCCGGGTGTTTCACGGGATGCGCGCCGGGCAGGAGCCCGGAGGCGCCGCTGAAAACCCGACCACAGGAGAATGAGACCATGACACGGAACGCTGTGATGCTTGCCCTGCTGCTGGCGTTGGCGCCGGCCCTTGCGGCCGTTGCCCAGCCCCCGGCCGCCCCCCCTCCCCCCTGCCCCGCCGCCCAGGGCGCTCCCTGCCCCGCGGCGCAGGCGGGTCCGCCCCCCGGCGCCGGTCCGGCGGCGGCGGTTCAGGCCGCGGACGCGGACAAGGACGGCAAAGTGACTCTGGACGAGTTCAAGGCGGCGGCGGTGAAGGGCGCGGAGAAGCGCTTCAAGGACCTTGACCGGAACGCGGACGGCGTGCTGACGCCGGAAGACCGCCCCGAAGGCCCGGCCAAGCCCCCCGCGGCCAGGAAGCCCGGCCAGGGCAAACCCCAGCATGCCGGGCCCTCGCCGCAGCAGCGCGCGGAGCAGGCCGCGCGGATGAAGGCGGCGGACAAGGACGGCGACGGCAAGGTTTCCCGCGAGGAGGCGCGGACCGCCTTCCCGAAGATGACCGACGAGCGGTTCAAGCAGATGGACCGGAACGCCGACGGGGCGCTGGGGCCGGAGGACCGCCCGG
>JAKPUV010001228.1 GCA_029554925.1 Candidatus Hydrogenedentota bacterium
GCGGGCGGGTGCTTCTGGGGCGTGGAATACTACTTCCAGACCGCCCCGGGCGTGATCTCCACCCGGGTCGGCTACACCGGCGGCACCAAGCCCAACCCCACCTATGAGGAGGTGTGCCGCCACGCCACCGGCCACGCCGAGGCGCTGGAGGTGGTTTTCGACCCGGCGAAGACCACCTTTGAGGCCCTCGCGCGGCTGTTCTTCGAGATCCACGACCCCACCCAGGTGAACCGGCAGGGCCCCGACATCGGGGACCAGTACCGGTCCGCCGTGTTCTACCTCGACGACGCCCAGCGGCAGACCACCGAGAAACTGATCTCCCTGCTCCGCGAAAAGGGGTTCAACGTGGCCACCCAAATCCTTCCCGCCACGGAGTTCTGGCCCGCCGAGGACTACCACCAGCGCTACTACCAGAAGAAAGGCAGCACCCCGTACTGCCACATGCGCGTCAGGCGGTTCTGATCCGGCGCGTTGACCGGGTGCCCGCCCGGGAAGTATCCTTGTGTCCCGCCGGAGGGACCGGCAGGAAAGGAGCATTCCCCATGAAATGGAGCGCGTTGCTGGCGCTGGTTCTTCTGTCGGGCGCGGCGTTTGCCGTGGAGGAGTCGGAGGTGCTGGCGGAGTGGGTGGTCGAAACCGGGGACGCCCGCGTGGAAATCTACAAGGCGGCGGACGGCACCTACGAGGGGCGCCTGTGCTGGCTGAAGGAGCCGGAGTACCCCCAGGGCGACCCGGAGGCCGGCAAGCCGAAACGCGACCGGGAAAACCCCGACAAGTCGCTGCGCGACCGGCCGATCCAGGGGCTGGTCTTCATGACCGGGTTCAAGTTTGACGGCGACGGAAAATGGAAGGGCGGCAAGGTCTACGACGCGGAGAGCGGCAAGACCTACAGCTGCAAGATGACCCTCAAGGACCGCGACACGCTCGAGATCCGGGGGTACATCGGCGTCTCCCTCCTGGGCCGGAACCAGACCTGGAAGCGCCACACGGCGAAGTGACCCCCGCCGC
>JAKPUV010001241.1 GCA_029554925.1 Candidatus Hydrogenedentota bacterium
GTACCTGCTCGCCTTCTCCTGCAAGGGACGTGGCCTCTGCCCTTCCTGCGGCGCCAAGCGCGCCGCCGAGTTCGCAGCCTTCCTGAAGGACGAGGTCGTCGCCGACGTCGGCCATGCCCAGTGGGTGTTCACCGTCCCGAAGCTCCTTCGCCCCTATTTCATGAATCACAGAGAGCTTCTCGGCCCTCTCTGCTCCGTGGCCTGGCAGACCGTCCGCGAGTTGATGGCCGTGGCGGCTGGCGAGGAGAAGGGCTTCCGACCCGGCATGGTGGCCGTCGTCCAGACGTTCGGAGACCAGCTCAACCTGCACCCCCACGTCCACGCCCTCGTCACCCGCGGCAGCTGGACCGCCGACGGCGCCTGGATGCCCATTCCCTACGTCAGCGCTTCCGCCGCCGAGGCGCTGTTCCGGCTCAAGGTGATCCGTCTCCTGCACCGCGCCGGCCTGCTCGACGAGGACCGCACCCGCCTCCTCCTGTCCTGGCGCCACTCCGGCTTCTCGGTCCACAACTCCGTGACCGTTCCCGCCGGCGACGGCCGTGCTCTCGAAGCCCTCGCCCGCTATTGCCTGCGCAACCCCGTGAGCCTCGCCCGTCTGCGCTTCACGCCGGGGACGCCCACCGCCACCTATCTGCCCCGCGACGGCCACGACGACGAGAAGGCCGAGACCTTCGACGCCTTCGACTTCGTCGCCCGTCTCCTCGCGCACGTTCCCGACCCGAGAAGGCACCTGGTCCATTACTACGGCGCCTACTCCAACGTCGTCCGCGGCAAGCTGAAGGCCCGAAGCCAGGCCCGGCAACCAGAGCCTCTCGCCTCCGGCCCGGCATCTCAACCTCCGCTGCCGCCAGCCTCGCAGGCCCCCTCGTCAGCCGCTCTTCGCCGTGGATGGGCCCGGCTCATCCGCAGGATCTACGAGGTCGATCCCCTCGTCTGTCCCCGTTGCCGCGGCGTGATGCGTGTGGTCGCCTTCATCACCGAAGGCCGTGTCATCCGCCGCATCCTCGACCACCTCGATGCCTCGGCTCGCCGCGTCACCGAAGGCCGCGCTCCTCCTCCCGCCGCCCTGCCGGCTCCCGCATTCCCCTGATCCCCCTGCGTCCCGGCGCCGCCTCCGCCGATCCGGCGCGACGCTCTCGGTCGAGCCTCGTCTCCGCCACGACCCCACAGGCAGAGGCCCCCTTCACCCTCCCCCAAAACGGGCCCCGGGAATCCCCCGGCGCTCCCGGAGCGCTCGCGCCCTGGGGCGGCACCGCCGCGCTGCCGCCCCAGGGCGCCGTTCCAGCCCGCTTCGGGCGTCAGCCTCGCCGACGGCGACAAATCAAACTTCCTATCCCTTG
>JAKPUV010001251.1 GCA_029554925.1 Candidatus Hydrogenedentota bacterium
ACGCCCGCGTGGACGCCCTGTCCGACATTTTCAAGCCGAAGAAACGCACCTACGCGGAGATCGAGTTCCTGGACATCGCCCCCAACGAGGCGGCGGGGGAGGAGAAGGCGCTGGCCGCCAACGCCCTGACCGTTCTCAAGAACGTGGACGCCCTGGTCCATGTGGTCCGCGCCTTTGCCAACGGGGCCGTAAGCCATCCCATGGGCTCCGTGGACCCCGTTCGGGACACCCGGGCCATGGAGGAGGAGCTTGCCCTCACGGACCTCATCATCGTTGAGCGCAGGGTGGAGCGGCTGGAGAAGGAGGGGCGCCGGGACCGTGAGCACAGCCTAATGGTGCGCTGCCAGGGGCATCTGGAGGAGGGGCGCCCCCTCCGCACGCTGGAACTGGACCCGCAGGAGGACGCCCTGCTCCGCAGTTTCACCTTCCTCTCGCGCAAGCCCATGATGCTCCTGGCCAATTACGGCGAGGACGTCATCGGCGCGGAGAATCCCAGCGGCCTCGGGGCGGTCGCTTCTGAACTCGGGCTGGTGCTGATCGAACTCTGCGGCGCCATGGAAATGGAGGTTTCCCAGCTTGCCGAGGAGGACCGGGCGTCGTTCCGGGAGGAATTGGGGCTCGGGGAGGAGTCCCGCACGCGCTTCATACAGACCGCCTATGACCTGCTCGGCCTCATGAGCTTCCTCACCGCGGGCGAACCGGAGGTCCGCGCCTGGACCATCCGCAAGGGAACCCACGCCGTCGACGCCGCGGGGGTCATCCATTCCGACATCCAGCGCGGCTTCATCCGGGCGGAAACGGTGGCCTACGATGACTTCATGGCGTCCGGAACCATGACAAAAGCCAAGGAGAAGGGGAAAGTGCGGCTGGAGGGGAAAGACTACGTGGTGCAGGACGGCGACATCCTGCATTTTCGGTTCAACGTCTGAAAACACTCGGCCGGCGGCGCGCCAAAGCCCACCGCCGGCCTGCCACCTTGTTACCCGTGGACGCGTTGCGCGCGCCCACACGCACTAGCGCAAGTCCTGTTTTCTGCTCACCCGAGACGCATAAGTACCAGAGCAACCGTACCTGCGCTCCCTAGCAATAACGACTTGCACCTTGTTTTCCCGCATTTTTCATGCCAAGCCCGACAGAAGGTCTTTTTCATCCTTTATTATTGTTGTTTATTCGCAAACGTCAGTATTTGGTTGTCGTCGAGCAGCCTTTCATGAGCGTGAGCAACAATTATTGTCAATAGGTTGGACCACGCGCGGTCCCCAAACGGCGGTGGCGCGGCAGTGGATCAGGCGAAACCTCTCTCCTCCCGGCCTTCTCTGGCTGAAGAGGGGAGGGCACCGGCGCACAAGAACAGCTTCAGTCCTTGAGGCGTTTCTCCAGGCGGGGGTGGTCCGGAGCCCCGGCCGCAAGGGCCGCCTCGTAGTGGGTCCGGGCCTCGTCAAGCGTTTGTCGGTCCTCGGAAAGCCACCAGGCCAGATTAAAATGCGCCTCCGCGTGATTGGGATCGCGCGACAGGGCCTCACGGGCCATCTTCACCGCCCCCTCCTCATCCTTCGCGTGGCCAAGATTGACCGCCATCACGTTCAAAATGTCCGCGCGCTCCGGGGACATTTCCTGCGCCTGATGAAGCAGGTCGCCCGCCTCCGCATACCGCTTGCGGCACATGGCGTTCCAGCCCAGCGTGAGATACCCGTCCGCCGTCTCCTCCAGCTCCAGCGCCGTGAGCAGCCCCTCGACGGTCCGGCGGACCCCGCCCTCGAAAGACTCCCGGAGGTTCTTCCCGCCGTCCCCCGTCCACTGGCCAATGGCGTTTTCCGCGATGGTGAGCCTGGGCGCGGCGATGTTCGGGGTGAGGCGGTTGGTCGGGTCGCTCAGGCGCCGGCTGGCCAGAACGGGCCCGCTGTGCACCGTCACCGTGTCACGCCAGAGAAGTTTCCCTCCAGGCAGGGCGCGCAGTTCGCCGGAAACGCGGGTGACCAGGGTGCCCTCGGGCCCAAAGACCCCGCAGGCGATGTCCAGGTCGAGCACTTGGGAATGTCCCGACCGGGCCAGCCCTTCCCAGCGGGCTTTCTTTGCCTCCTGCTGGTTGGCGAAACCCGCTGCCGTGCCCACGGGGCCCACCCGGCGCGCATTTTGGCCCAGATGCTGCGCCAGCGCGTCCGCGAGCCGCTGTTCAAACACCGTGCCCGGGCTGTACTCACCCAGGGCGTCCGAAATGGCCTTCGCATAGGCGGCGTCCTGCGCCGCCGAAATGCCGAATCCCAGCACGGTTCCCGCGCTTCCCAGGATCTGGAGCGTCTGGCGCACCGGCGACGCCGCGACGGTCAG
>JAKPUV010001296.1 GCA_029554925.1 Candidatus Hydrogenedentota bacterium
TCCGCGGCGGGGGTGGTGACGGAGCAGGAGGAGGTGCTGGCCGTGGTGACCGCCGCCGATGATCCCGCCGGCCTGCTGGACGAGGCGGACGGCGATCCCTCCCCCGATGCCCGCACCGCCTGGGCGCAGGGGCTGCTGGACGGGCTGGGCGCGATGCCGCTTCCCCTGCCGGCGGTGGGCGTCACGCTTCTGGCGCGGTCCGGCGCCGACATTCGCGTGCTCGGGGACATTTCCCCCCTGTCCGTGACCGTCACCTGGCTCTCCGCCGAGTTCCCCGAGGAGACCGACGTGGACGCGGTGCGTCTTGCCGGGCTTCCCGTGGCCCTCGTCAACGGCCGCTTTGAGGACCTTCCCGAAGCCCCCGCCGCCCTCGTGGCCGATCCGCCCCTTCTCGACGGGGCGACCGGCGCACTTCAGGCGGATCTGGACGGATTCTCGGTGTTCCTGCCGGTGGAGGCGCCCCGCCACACCCTGACCGTCTCTCCAGCCGCCGAGGGCCGGGTCTCCGTGCTTCCCGCCGCGCCTGCGGGCGGTTACGTCTATGGCACGGAGGTGACCCTGACCGCCACGGCGGACACCGGGTTCGCGTTTGCCGGATGGACCGGCGATCTGGAGGGGGTCCTGGACAATCCCGCCACCCTCGTCATTGACGGCGACAAGGAGGTGGGCGTCCTGTTCGAGGACATCCGCACGCTGGACATCATTTCCGTGACCCCGTCCGAGGCCTGGCTCTTCGGCGGGATCACCGCGCGGATTGAGGGCGTGAAATTCACCCCGACCACCACCTTCAGCATCGGCGGCCAGACCGTGCGCGCGGTGAACCTCTCCCCCGACGGCACCTCCGTCGAGGTGCTGGTGCCGCCCTCCGCCGACCGCTCCGCGAACGCCACGGTGCTCGCGGCGGTCACGGCCCGCGACGGCGCGGTCACCGCGCCCACACCCGTCTCCTTTCAATACCGGCGCTTTGTCACCGACGCGTCCGGGCGCAATCTGACGGCCTTCATCCTCGGGGATCCGGCCTCGGAAAACACGGTAAAACTTACGGCGGGCGGCGGCAGCCTGGAAAAGGTGGTCCTGACGCTTCCGCCGCTCGCGGCGGCCCCCTCCCCGTTGTACGGGCTTGGGCTCACCCGCAAGATCGGCGCCGCCGCCAAGGCGGCGGACCCTTCCATCCCCGACGGGCAGCTCGCCTCGTCCCTCATCTCGGGGGCGGCCGCCGGCGCGGCGGTCGAGGGGTCGTATGACTTCAGCCTGCATCTCTTCGCCGATCCGGACGCCTCCGCCACCATTCCCCCGCCCGGCGCCGGGGGCAACTACTACATCGAGGTCACCAACAGCCTGCTCCGCTTCCCGCGCGAGACCGACGCCGCCGGCGCCCCCGCCGGACCGGCGCTCCGGGCGGCCCTGTCCCTCGCGGACACCGGCCTCACCTATGCCGACGCCCGGTCGGGTCTCTCCCTCTGGGGCCTGTCAAGCGGCATGAACTATGTGACGGCCGCCGAGACCTGCGACCAGCCCATCACCGCCGCCCTCCAATCGCAGCTGCTCGCCGCGGAGCTCTCGCCCGCGCTGACGGCGGCCTCGCCCGACACGAACGCCCCCGAAAGCGCCGCCGCGCGGATATATGAAGGGAACGCCTTCAGTCTCCGCCGGGGCGCCTCGCTGCCCGCCGCCGCGGCGGCGGCCGTCGCGCTGGTCCGGGTGGACGGCGCCCCCGCCGTCACGGGGAAGGGCTCCCGCAAGGGCGGCAACGTGCTGACCCTGTATTCGCCGCAGGGCGGCCTGGGCTATGTGGACCGCGTGGAGCTGCGCGAAAGCGGGGTCGCGGAGGGCGGCGCGGGCGGCGTCGCGGACGCATCCCTCTTCGTCGGTGAGCCCGGCGACCGCGAGCACTACTTTGAGTTCCGCACCCCCAAGAGCAAGAAGACCGGCATTGTGGACATTGTGGTCTATCTCAAGTCCAACCCCGCCGTTGCCGCCGCCGTCATCCCCCGCGCCTTCGAATACCGCGCCGCCACGGTGGACGCCACCTTCGCCGTGCTGGCCCTGTTGGGGATGGTGGTCGCCGTTGTCGGCATCTCCGCCGGCACCGACGCGGGCGGCTGGGGCTTCGGAGGCCCCTGCTTCATCGCCACGGCGGCCTACGGCACGCCCCTGGCGGCCCAGGTGGACACGCTCCGCGCCGTGCGCGACGTGTATCTGCTCGACAATCCGCTGGGCACCGCCTTTGTGGACCTCTACTACCACCTGAGTCCGGCGGTGGCGGATAGGGTGGCGGCGCACCCCGCCCTGGCGGTGTGCGTGCGCCTGGCGCTGGCCCCCATGATCGTCGCGGGGCGGCTGCTCCTGGCGTTCCACATCCCGACCACCGCGGTGATGGCGGCGGCCCTGCTGGCGCTGGCGGTGCTTTGGCGGCGCGGGCGCGCGGCTGTCCGTTCGCGGCGGCGCGTTCGTGACCCCGGGGCCCTAAGGAAAGCGTGGACGGAGGGAACGGGGTGGACTTTGTGGACCCGGCGGCATGGTCCCGGGTGTCACGCGGTCTTTCGGCCTACCGCCACCACTGGATGGCGAGGGGGGCGGTGCCCGAGCGCTCCAGGTCCAGGGAGAACCCGAAGGGGCCCGGCACCTTGGCGCACTTCACCAGCAGGGTGTTCTTGCCCTGGCGCACCCGCACCTCCACCGTCTCGGTGTCCGTCAGTCCGCCGGGAACCTGCCGGTCCGTCTCGAAGACCAGTTCGCCGTTGAGCCACACCTTCATGGCGTTCCGGACGCCGAGAACCATCCGCGCGCCCTGGCGGCGCTCGCCCACAAACTCCGCATAGGCGTAGCCCACGGCGCGGTCGTCCCTGGGGGCGGTTGAAAACACCGGCGAGAACGCCGTCTGCAAATCCACCAGATGGCCCGCGGCGGCCGAGGAGTGCCAGCGGCCCCAGCGGACCGCCCGGTACCAGCCGGGATACACGGCGTCAAAATCCTGCGCCGTCTCGGGGGGATAGACGGTGTGGAAGCCCGCGCCCCGGTTCCAGTTGGGGAACTCGCCGATGACCATCCACCGGCGCAGGCTGTGCAGGCGCTCCCGGCGCATCCACTCCACCAGCCGCTGGTCCGGCGGCAGGGGCTGCTCCGGCGGCACGGACCGCCGCGTAAGATGGGCGGCCAGATTCGAGAAGACGCGGTCGGCCACGGGGTCCGCGCCCAGATGCTCCAGCAGCCGCAGATGCGTGAAGACGAGCCGCCCCGCGCCGTACCGGCGCACGAGGATCCCGGTGCCCCAGCAGTCCTCCGCGCCGGGGGTGAAGGTGCCGCAGATGTCCTCCTCCCCGGTCTCGGCGAAGGTTTTGGCGGGGGCCACGTTCCGGTAGGGCTGGCGCATGAGCCCGCGCGAGGGGAGCTTGTCAAAGACGGGATGCACCTTGGCGTAGTGCACGGCCGGGACCGGGGCGTCCACGGTGTTCCGGGACGTGGCCGCGAGGTCGGCGCCCCCGGCCATCAGGGCGGCCAGGTCGTTCCAGTCGTCCGGCGGCCCGAAGAAAACGGCCACCGCGCCGCCGCGCACCTGCGCGAGCACCTGGGCCAGGTCGTTGTCCGGATACGCCCGGATCGTGTTGGCGAGCGGGGGGATCACATGGACCGGGGCGAGGAGGTTGCCCTCGGCGGCCAGCCCGCCGAAGCGGCCGGTCCATTCCCCGTGGGGGTCGAGCAGGTGGACGGTCAGTTCGCGGGGCGGCGCCGGCTCCACCACATACAGGTCCGCGTCCGCGGAGGCGGCGATCTGCCCGTTGCGCAGCAGGCGCACGGTGAACCGGTGGGGGCCGCAGGAGCCCGAGGCCGAAATGGCCCCCTCCCAGAGCGGGCGTCCGTGTTTCGGGATTTTCGGGAGGGCGCGGCGCTTCTTCCAGAGCATCTGGCCGGTCGGGCCGGTCAGCTGGAGCGAAAGCTCCCCCTGCCCCTCGACCCGGCCCTCATTCGCCAGCAGCACCGTCACCGGCACCTCTTGGCGGGGCGACAGGTTGGTTTCGGGGATCTGGATGACGGGGCGCAGCGGCTGCTGCGCCTCGGCGAGCGCGCGCAGCACCGGCTTCTCGCGGCCCTCCCGGTCCGTGACGCCCGCGGGGAACCCGCCCCGTCCGTCGGTGAGCCGCCCATGGCAGTAGCCCGCGACCTTCGGGTTGGCGCGCAGGGCGTCCAGCTGCATCCGCGCCGCGTCGCACTGGATGTCCTCCATCGCCCGGGTCAGGCCCGCGAGGTCGCCGAAAAGGCGGTCCAGCCCGCGCTCGGCGAAACCCGGCGCGGCGGCCGCCATCGCCGCCTCCCCGTTCGGGGCCGTCTCATCGCCGCAACCGGACGCCGACACGGTCACAAGCATGGCCGGGTCGCCGATGTGGCGGAAGTAGTTCTCCATGTCCAGGTCCACGGGGGCGCGCGGGGGGACATGCGGCGCGTCCATTTCCTGCACCTCCGCCGAACGCGGCCGCAGCAGACAGGCGGGCTCCCGCGCCGCCGTTCCGCCGTCCCCGAGGATCAGGCGCGTCGGGTCCAGCTCCCGCGCCAGCAGGCACAGGTCGTCCCGAAGCGGCCGCCCCTCCGCGGGCTCCAGGCCGCCGGGCACGCCCCAGACCACCAGCGACGGGTGGTTTCGGTCCCTTACGACCATTCCGCGCACCGTTTCCAGGCCGCCGGATACGCCCAGCGGGGCGTCCTCCTGGACCAGCATCCCCAGCTCGTCCGCCGCCTCCAGCAGCGCCGAAGGCGCGGGCCACCCGCGCAGGCGCAGCAGGTTAACCCCGGCGTCCCTGGCCGTCTGCACGTCCCGGCGGGCCTGTTCCCGGGCGTCCCGTCCGGCGGGGCCGCCGCCGGGCTGGTGCAGCAGCGCCTTGACATGGAGCGGGCGGTTGTTCAGAAAGAACCGGTCTTCCTTCACCGTGAAATCGCGCATGCCGAAGCGCACGGTTTTTGCGTGGACCGGGCCGTCCGGCCCCAGCAGTTCCGCGCGCAGGCGGTAGAGCCTCGGCTGTTCCGGCGACCAGGGCTTGAAGTCCGGGAAGTCCAGCCGCATCGGTCCGGGCTTGCCCACGGCGGCGAAGGGGGTGCCCTCGATGGACAGGCGCACCTCCGCGCCGGGTTTCGCGACGGCTTCCGTCAGTACCTGCACGCAGGCGCGCTGGGGATCCGGCATGACAAAGACGCTGGAAAGGCGGACATGCGCGGTGCCTTCCAGCGACACCCCGCCCCAGAGTCCGCCAAACGGGGCCTCCCCGGCGCATGGCGACGAATCCCCGGTCAGGCGCACCGCCAGCAGGTTCCCGCCCGGGTGGACCTGTTCGGTGACCTCCAGCGAGAAGGGGACGAATCCGCCCTCATGGCTTCCGGCGGGCTTCCCGTTGACCCAGACGGCTGCGGCGTGGTCCGCCGCCTCGAAATGCAGAAAGACACACCGCCCCGTCCAGGCGTCATCAAGGGAAAAAGTCCTGAAGTGCCACACGGTCCCGTGATGCATGCCTTCCGGCGACGGGATCTCCCCCTCCATCGCGCCGTCCGGCGGCCCTTCCTGAAACCACCGTTCCCGGACGCCCCGGTCATCGGGGTCCGCGGCCAGCATCCATTTGCCGTTAAGCGACAGCGCGATATTCAACTTGTTCATGGGAGAGGGGTTCCCTAGTTGGGCGGGGCCGGTTTCGGCCCGGACAGCACCGGGTAAGAGTGTACCGGACCCCCCGCCCGCGGTGCAAGAAAACCGCCCCCGCGCGCCCGGCGGCGGGCGCGCAAAAAGGGGGCGGGAACGGCCACGGGGACCGTTCCCGCCCAAGGCAAGGGGAGGGGGGGTGGGATTAGATGTCGGAATACAGGTGGAACTCGTAGGGATGCGGCCGGAGATTGACCGCCTCGACCTCGTTCACGCGCTTGTAGCTGATCCACGTCTCCAGGGAGTCGGCGGTGAAGACGTCGCCCTTGAGGAGGAACTCGTGGTCCTTTTCGAGGGCGATGAGGGCCTCGCCCAGACTGCCGGGCACCTGCGGGATCAGCGCCTTCTCCTCCGGCGGCAGATCGTAGAGGTCCTTGTCCATCGGCTCGCCCGGGTCAATGCGGTTCTGGATGCCGTCGAGGCCCGCCATGAGCAGGGCCGAGAAGGCCATGTAGGGGTTGCAGGACGGGTCGGGCACGCGGAACTCGACGCGCTTGGCCTTGGGGCTGGGCGAGTACATGGGGATGCGGGCGCAGGCGCTGCGGTTGCGGGCGGAGTAGGCGATGTTCACCGGGGCCTCGTAGCCCGGCACCAGGCGGCGGTAGCTGTTGGTGGTGGGGTTCGTGATGGCCACGAGCGCCTCGCAGTGCTTCAGCAGGCCGCCGATGAACCACAGGGCCTCCTGGCTGAGCCCGGCGTACTTGTTGCCGGCGAAGAGCGGCACGCCGTCCTTCCACAGGGAGAGGTGGCAGTGCATGCCGGAGCCGTTGTCGCCGAACATCGGCTTGGGCATGAAGGTGACAACCTTGTTGTTGCGCCGCGCCACGTTCTTGATGATGTACTTGAAGAGGGTGAGCTGGTCG
>JAKPUV010001302.1 GCA_029554925.1 Candidatus Hydrogenedentota bacterium
GTCCGATCTGCCTTCAGGACCCGATGCCACAAGCCCGCATTGGATGGCACTCTCCGGGTCCGCCACGTCCGGCCCCAGCCGGAACCATGCCGCCATCACCGCCTCCTCGCCGGGCTCCGGCGCGGGGCCCCGCAACGTCACGCCGTCCCCCGCGGGGGCGGGTTCGCCTGTGTAACCGCCGAGAACATCGTACGCCATCACGGCGCCCGCCGGCCAATGCACCGCGCAGCGCACGTTTCCGGGGGGGCGGCAGTCCCCCGTGGCGCGCAGGCGCAGCTCGCGGAGACCCGGCCGGGGGCTTGACCATTCGGCCACGACCACCGCCGTCGGCGCCTCCCCCGCGATGAGCTTGGCAAACGCGCCCCAGGGCAGGTTCATGCGGTCGCCGTCCACGGGCAGGCGGAACCACACGATCCCCCGGCAGTTCCGCGGGGGATCCGCCGTCCATTCGCGGACCAGGGCGGCGATGCCCGCGGGGTCGGCGGCTGCCTCCCGCGCGCGCCAACCCGGGGGCGGCGGACCGGGGTCCTGCTCCGCCGTGAGCGCGCGGAATTTTCCCGAGGCGTCGAAGAGCAGCCGGTACCGGTGCGTGGGCAGGGCGATGAAGAAGGGACGCCCCATGCCCGCGGCGCGGCGCGCCCAGGCCTGCGCCTTTTCAGGGTCGCACAGGACATGCGGCGCGTCCGGTCCGGCGGGCCGGTCAAGGGAATGCACCTGAAGGACGTAATAGTCCGCGCCCCGGGCGAGGCGCGGGAAGTCCGCGCTGTTCAGCCAGTCGGGCAGCGCAGTGAAGGAGAGCGTCACGCCGGGCAGACGCCCGCGCAGGGCCTCCAGCAGCGCGGCATAGTCCGCGAGCGCCGCCGTGGGGCAGTCGTAGTCCAGCTGGACCCCCGGCCCGTCCGGCGCGCGGGCGGCGGCGGGCAGGGCGTTCAGGATGAACTCCGCCGCCTCGCCGGTCCTGCCACCGGAAAGCGCGTCCCCCAGCCCCTTCCGCGCGCGGAGGACGGGCACCACCGGATCCTCCCCCGTTCGGGCCACCGGTTCCGCCGGCTGGAAGGAAAAGGTCTTTCCATCCGAGTCCACCTCGCCGCACAGCGCCATGAACCCGTCCAGCACCGGCGCGGCCCGCGCCACCGCCGCGTCCACCTCCGGCGACCACCGTGTCTGCCACACATACGCGTGCCGGGTCATCGGTGGGCCGGGCGCCTCCGGCCCGCATCCGGAAAGCGGGACCAGAAGGGCCAGAAGGATGGGCGCAACGACGTGTCTCATGCGGTTATCGTAGCACGGGGAAGAAAGTCCGCAGGATGCGGGAAGAAGACAAACGCGCGGGGCGGGGGACGTTTCATCGGACCGATCGGTCGGATCCGTCGGATCGGTCGGATGCGGGCGGGACTTTGTCGGACTGGTCGGACTGGTCGGACCGGTCCGACGCGGGCGGGGCTATTCCGGTACGTCCCCCTGCGGCCCGCGGTCGCCATTCTCCCGCCGCCGCTTCTCCAGCCACACGTGCAGGATGGCGATGTCCGAGGCGCGGACGCCGGGGACGCGGGCGGCCTGGCCGAAGCTGGCGGGGCGGATTTCCTTGAGGCGCTGGCGGCTTTCGCGGGGGAGGCCGGGCACGGCGTCGTAGTCGAAGCCGTCGGGGATGGGCAGGTGCTCGGCGCGGCGGAACTGCTCGATGGTGCGGCGCTCGCGGTCGAGGTAGCCCTCGTACTTGACGCGGATCTCGACCTGCTCGCGGGTTTCGAGGTCCACGGGCGCCGGCGGCGGGCTGAAGCGCCACAGCTCCTCCAGCGACAGGCCGGGCCGCCGCAGGAGCTGGCCGACGGTGTGGGACCGAGACACGGGCGCGCCGCCGTGGCGGACGAGCAGGGCGTTCAGGGCCTCCGACACGGGCACCGCGGCGCCCTCGATGCGGGCCAGCTCGCGCGCGGCGGCGTCCTGCTTCTCGCGCAGGCGCGCCAGCACGGCGTCGTTGCGGAAGCCGTACTTCGCGAGGCGCTCGTCGGCGTTGTCGTGGCGGAGGTGGAGCCGGTACTCCGCGCGGGAGGTGAAGAGGCGGTAGGGCTCGCGCACGCCGCGCGTGACGATGTCGTCCACCATCACGGCGAGGTAGGCCTCGTCGCGCGAGAGCAGCAGCGGCGGCGCGCCGTCGAGCAGGCGCAGGGCGTTGAGCGCGGCGAAGAGGCCCTGCCCGGCGGCCTCCTCGTAGCCCGAGGTGCCGTTGATCTGCCCGGCGTGGAAGAGGCCGCGCACGCGCTTGGTCTCCAGCGTGGGCCTCAGCTCCACGGGCGGCACGAAGTCGTACTCGACGGCGTAGCCGGGGCGCACGATCTCGGCGCGCTCCAGGCCGGGGCAGGAGTGGAGCATGTCGCGCTGCACGTCCTCGGGCAGGCTGGTGGAAAGGCCGTTGACGTAGAACTCCGCCGTGTCGAGGCCCTCGGGCTCCAGGAAGAGGTGGTGCGACGCCCTGTCGGGGAACTTGACGTATTTGTCCTCGATGCTCGGGCAGTAGCGCGTGCCGACGCCCTCGATGCGCCCGGAGTAGAGGGGCGAGCGGTCCATGTTGCGCAGGATGACGTCGCGGGTGCGCTCGTTGGTCCGCGTGAGCCAGCAGGAAACCAGGTTGCGGTTGAAACCCGCGACGGGCGTGGAGAACGAGAAGGGGCGCGGATCGGGGTCGCCGGGCTGCTCGTCCAGCGCGCCGAAGTCGATGCTGCGGCGGTGGATGCGCGCGCAGGTGCCCGTCTTCAGGCGCTCCACGGGAAAGCCGAGGCGGCGGTAGGCGTCGCTGAGGCCGTCGGCGGCGGGCGCGCCGCCGCGCCCGCCGGCCACGGTGGTCATGCCGTAGTGGAGGCGTCCGCGCAGGAAGGTGCCCGCGCAGACGATGACGGCGCGCGCGCGGATCTCCTCGCCGAAGGCGGTGACGACACCCGCGGCGCGGGGCGTTTCGCCGCCGCCCCCCTCCACGAGGAGGTCCACGGCCTCGGCCTGCTTGAGGAAGAGGTTCGGCTCGCCCTCGCAGACGCGCTTCATGTCCTGCTGGTAGAGGAAGCGGTCGGCCTGCGCGCGCGGGGAGTGGACCGCGGCGCCCTTGCTCCGGTTGAGCATGCGGAACTGGATGCCCGTGCGGTCGATGCAGCGGCCCATCTCGCCGCCGAGGGCGTCGATCTCGCGGACGAGCTGGCCCTTGGCCACGCCGCCGATGGCGGGGTTGCACGACATGCGCCCGATGTCGTCGAGGTTGAGCGTGAGCAGCAGCGCGCGCCGGCCCAGGCGCGCGCAGGCAAGCGCCGCCTCGATGCCCGCGTGGCCCGCGCCCACTATGACGACGTCAGGATCGTGAAGCATGGGGCGTCCCTGCCCTCCGGCGCGGCGGTCAGTCCTCCGGCAGCGTGATGGCCTGGATCTTCTCTGCCTGCGCCGCGCGGTACGCCGCGAGCCTTTCGGCGAGGACGGGGTACTTGTTGGCGAGGATGGCCACGGCCAAAAGCGCGGCATTGGTCGCGCCCGCGCCGCCGATGGCCAGCGTGCCCACGGGGATGCCCGGGGGCATCTGCACGATGGCGTGGAGGGCGTCCTGCCCGTTGAGGGGCCCCGAGGCCACGGGCACGCCCAGCACGGGGCGCGTTGTCAGCGCGGCCACGACCCCCGGCAGCGCGGCGGCCATGCCGGCCCCGGCGATGAAGACCTCCGCCCCGTTCGCGTCCGACGCGCGGACGTACTCGGCCACCAGGTCGGGCGTGCGGTGCGCGGAGAGCACCCGCGACTCGTGGGGAACGCCGAACTCGGCGAGGGTCTTGTGGGCGCGGCGCATGGTCTCCCAGTCGGACTCGCTGCCCATGAGGATGACGACCAGGGGCGTGGCGGGCATGTTCATGTCTGTCTTCTCCCGGCGGTTAAAAGTGGCGTTCAATGTAGTCCAGCGCGGCGTCCAGATCCGGCAGGATTTTCGTGCAGTAGCGCACCATCCACGGCGACATGTCCTGGAAGGGGAAGGGGCTGAAGGCGATCACGAACTTGCCCTGGTCGTGGGCGGCGTAGAACACCTCCATGGACGTGCCGATGGACGGCTTGTTGTAGTTCACCAGCAGGATGTCCGCGTCGCGCACGTCCTGCAGGTCGAACTCCACGATCTCGTTGGCGCTGTCAATCTCGCGGTCG
>JAKPUV010001308.1 GCA_029554925.1 Candidatus Hydrogenedentota bacterium
GAAGGAGGGCGGTGTGAAGTCGAGGGAGGGGCCGGGAACGCGCGCGACCACGCGCCCGTAGTTGCTGCAGACATGGAACATCTCGGCGTTCGCCGCCTCGATCATCAGGCGGCGCCCGTCGAGGCGGATGCTGTCGATGACAACCCCGGTGGAGACGTAGAAGCCGCCGCGCCTGAGGGCGTCCACAATCCCCCCGACGGAGCGGTCCTGTCCCTGCACCATGACCCAGACCACGCCCCGGTCGACGTCCTGGTGGTTGTCGTCGCCGCCGAACCCCCAGACGATCTTGTCGTTGCTCAGGAGCATGTCCCAGCGGTCGGTGGCCTCCGGATTTCCCTCCACCCGCCGCGTGACACCGTTGTAGATTTCGATGCCGGCATAGCCCTTGAGGGCGTAGAGGACGGACTGCGGGCAGTGGTTGTAGTGGGGCTCCCAGTTAGGGTGGTTCATGATGGCCAGGCCGCCCGCGGCGGTGATCTCGTTGATCACCCGCTGCCGGTCGGGCGCCGGTTTGACCCGCGCCGCCGCGTTGACGTGCAGGATGTGCGGGCCCCCGGCGGTCACCTCGCACCCGGGGATCAGGGTCATGCCCCGGGCGTCCAGCTCCGCCGTGGGGGTGACGGTGTCGTGGTCGGTGAGCATGAGGAAGTCGTAGCCGAGGGCGGCGTAGGCGTCCACGCTCTGCTGGGGGCTGAGGTTCCCGTCGCTGACGGTGGTGTGGGTGTGCAGATTCCCTTTGAGCCACCCGATGTCGTCGGGAGAGTAGGGGTTGTCAAACGCGCGCTGGCGCCTCAGGGTTTTTGTTCTTGCCATAGGGAGATAAACTCCTCGCCGGAGGCGGGCACCAGCAGCTCGGGCCGGTACAGGCGCGTCACGATCGGGTCTGGCACCCGCGTGGTCTCGCCGGTTTCCGGTATGTGCGTGAGCTGCCGGAGCACCTTCTGGCTGTCGTCGCACTCATAGTAGGTCCAGGCGTCCCCCTTGCCCGGAACGAATTGTGACGTCCTGAAATACAGCATTCCCGGTGTCCTCTCGTGTCCTCAGCGTATGGCGACCATGCGGTCGATGGGCGTGCGGGCGCGCCGGATGATGTCCTCGTCGAGATGGACCTGGTGCTCCAGGTTTTCCAGCCCGCGCAACGTGTCCTCCAGCGTGATGGTGTTCATGTGCTTGCAGCGCAGGCTGCACGCCCGCACCATTTCGCGGTGCGGAAACTCGGCCGCCAGGTTGTCGCCCATGGAGCACTCGGTGAACAGCGCGTAGCGGGGCTTGTCCACGTCCCGCACGTAGTCCACCATGAGCTTGGTGCTTCCCGCCACGTCCACTTTCTCGATCACCTCCGGCCTGCACTCCGGGTGCGCCAGAATCACCGCGTCCGGATACTGCCGCCGCACATTGTCCACGTCCTCCGGCGTGAAGAGCTCGTGCACCTCGCACTGGGCCGTCCAGCCGATCACCGCGGGCTCGTCCGCCGGAAGCGCGTCGAGAACGGAGGCGTCCTCGTCCGCGCTGGCAAACTTAACACCCATCTGCGCCGCCGTATTCGCGGCGAGATACCGGTCGGGCAGGAAGAGGATCCGCTTGTGCCCCTGGCCGAGCAGGTGCCCGACGACCTTGTCGGCGTTGCCCGAGGTGCAGCAGTAGTCCGACTCGGCCTTCACATCGGCGTAGGTGTTCACATAGGTGACGACGGGCGCGCCGGGGAAGCGCTCCTTCAGCGCGCGCACGTCCTCCGCCGTGATCCCCTCGGCGAGCGAGCAGCCGGCCTTGTCGGAGGGCACGATCACGGTCTTGCCCGGGTTCAGGATCTTGGCGGTTTCGCCCATGAACCACACGCCGCAGAACACGATGATGTCCGCCGGGGTTTTCGAGGCAACCACGGAGAGTTGGAGGGAGTCGCCGGTGTGGTCGGGAACGGAGTGGTA
>JAKPUV010000323.1 GCA_029554925.1 Candidatus Hydrogenedentota bacterium
GTTCACATGCAGCAGGTGCGGACCCTTGGCCGAGATCTCGTTGCCGGGGATCATCACCATGCCCTTCGGGTCCACCGAGGCGGGGTCCGTCAGCTGGTCGTGGTCGCTGAGCATCAGGAAGTCATAGCCCATGCCCGCATACTCGTCCACGACCGCCTGCGGCGCCTGCCGCCCGTCGCTGTTGGTGGTGTGCGTGTGGAGGTTGCCGCGCAGCCACGGCGCGGACGGGTCGGTGTAGGGGGACTCCAGCTCGGCGGCAACGGCGGGCAGGGCGCACAGCGCCGCCGCGCAGAGAACGAGGGCCACGGGGAGGAAAAGTCGCATGTCGGTCTCCTTGACGGTTGGGGGACGGGGCCGCCGGTCAGGCGTACTGCTGGGTCCGGGCGATGACCATGTCCTGCCAGTCCTTGTTGAGCGTGGCGAAGCGCGCGGACCATCCCGCGATGCGCACCGCCAGGTTGGGGTACTTCTCCGGGTGGCGCTGGGCGTCGAGGAGCATGGCCGAGTCCACCACATCAATGTGGAGAAAGAGGCCGCCCAGCTCGACGAACCCGCGCATGAGCCCCGCGAGGGCCGCCACGCCCTCGTCTCCGCGCACCGTGTCCGGGTGCACTTTCAGCTCGACGGTGGCGCAGTTGGGGCATTTCGTGAAGTCCATCTTGCAGTACGAGCGCAGGACCGCCGTGGGGCCCTTGGCGTCCGTGCCGGGGGACGGCGAGAAGTTGGTCGCCAGCACGGCGCCCAGTTTGTGGCCGTCGGGCGACGCGCGGCGCTTCCCGTTCGGCGCGGCCCACTCGATCTCGCGGCCGAAGGTGCTGATTCCGGCGGGCCGCAGCACCCCCTCGCGCTCGCGGGTCTGCGCGGCGAGGCGCGTGTAGTCGTCGAAAACGCGGCGCACCATGCCGTCGGCCCCGTCGTCGTCGTTGCCGTAGCAGGCGAAGCGGGTCTGCACCAGTCGCCGCAGGTTCTCGTGGCCCTGCCAGTCGTCGCGGAGGATCTGGACGAATTCCGGCAGCGTGACCGCGCCCTGCCCGTAGACCAGCTCCCGCAGCACGAGCAGGCTGTTGCCCACGTTGGCCAGCCCGCCGATGTGCGGCGCGAGGGCGTAGTAGTGCGCGCCGCGCTCGTAGTAGCCGCGCGTGCTCTCGATGCAGT
>JAKPUV010001310.1 GCA_029554925.1 Candidatus Hydrogenedentota bacterium
TCGGGCGCGATGCCCTCGTGGTCGTTCCACACCGCCAGCAGGTCGCCCGTGGCGGGGATGCGTTTGATGCTCGCGGGGGAGAGCGGTGACTTGAGGTCGCCGGGCACCGGCTCCGTCCATTTGGACCCGCCGTCGTCGGACCAGGACAGGTACTGGCTGCCTCCGTCGGTGCGGATGAACATCATGAGCCGCCCGTCCTTCAACTCGACCACCCCCGGCTCCTGGAGCGTGACCCGCTTGTTGTACATCACGGACTCCGAGGCGCGCCACGTCGCGCCGTCGTCGTCGGAGAGGAAACAGACCATGTGCGCCCGCGCGTCCATGCGCTTGCCCTTCCAGTCGTGGCGCGCGGCGGGAATGACGATCCGCCCGCTCTTGAGGCGGACAACCCGGTCGTTGTTGACGACGTAGTAGCTGACCGGCGACTCCACGATGCACAGGGGCTCGCCCCAGGTGGCGCCCTCGTCGGCGGACACCCGCAGATAGGGGCGGCAGTCCTGCTCGGAGTTCTTGCGCAGGTAGAACAGGCCGATGTTTCCGCTGCCCAGGCGCAGCAGGGACACGGACATGATGTTCATGCCCCCCTCGTTGGGCAGGACCACCGTGTCCTCCGCAGTCCAGGTCCTGCCGCCGTCGGCGGACACGCGCCCCGCCAGAAAGGCCGTGTCGTGGTCTCCGCCGCCGCCGGTGAACTTCGTGTACACGAAGAGGATGCGCCCGTCCTTCAGGGGCAGGAAGGCCCCCTCGGAGTTGCGGGGATTGTCCGGCCCCGGCGGCAGGTCCAGCACCAGCTCCACGCCGGGAAGGCGTTCCCAGTCGAGCGCGGGGGCGGCGGGGGCAAGCAGCGCGAGAAGCGCCAGTGCGGACAGAAGGGTGCGGTGTGCGGTCATGGGGTTTCCTTTCCGGGCAGCGGTCTGACAAACGCGCGGCAGGGGGCGCCGTCGCCCCCGGCAATGGGCAGGGGCAGCACGACAAACTCGCAGGGACCCGCCGGAGCCTCCGCCAAGCGCAGCCCCTCGACCACGGGGATGCCCGCGCCGAGGAGGATCCGGTGGGTCGGCCCGGTGTCCCCGTAAGCGCCCACGGAATAGCCGTCCACCCCGACCAGCCGGACCCCATCCGCGACCAGCCGCTCTGCGGCGTCCGGGGCCACGGCGACGAAATCTGTGTCGAAAGGGGCGTCCTCCGGCCGCAGGGAGTTGCGTGTCTTGAAAAGCACGCGGGGGGGCAGCGGTGCGGCGGGGAGATGGCCCGCCCGGATGAGGTCCGCCTCCATC
>JAKPUV010000011.1 GCA_029554925.1 Candidatus Hydrogenedentota bacterium
CTTTCCGTGGCTGCGCGACTGCGCCGTGTTCATCGAGGCCGTGACGGCGGAGCGCGGCCCGGACGGCAAGCGCACCCTGCCCCTCAGCTCCTCGCCCGAGATCAACGACAACCGCCCCGAGGCGTGGTTTCCGTCGGTCACCAACTACGACCTGGCGCTAATGCGCTGGCTGCTGGCGGCGACGGCGGAGCTGGCCGACGAGTTGAAACAGGCTGACGAGGCCGCGCGCTGGCGCGCCGTGCTGGCGGAGCTGCCTGACTTCGCGCTGGATGAAAACGGGGGGCTGTCCGTGGCCGCCGGGCACCCGCTGAAGGAGTCCCACCGCCACTTCTCGCATCTCATGGCGCTGCACCCGCTGGGACTCTACGACCCCGCGCAGGGCGGGGAGGCGCTCAGGGTCTGGCAGGGTTCGATGGAGACCCTCGACCGCCTCGGCACGGACTACTGGTGCGGGTACAGCTTCTCGTGGCTCTCCTCGATCCATGCCCGGATGCACGACGGCGTGCGGGCGGAAAAGGCGCTGGAGACCTTCGCGCGGGCCTTCGTACTGCGGAACGGCTTCCACTGCAACGGCGACCAGACCAAGGAGGGGCACAGCAAGTTCACCTACCGACCCTTCACGCTGGAGGGAAATTTCGCCTATGCGGCGGGGCTCCAGGAGATGCTGCTCCAGAGCGACACCGGCGTGATCGAGATCTTCCCGTCGGTGCCGGACACGTGGAAGGACGCCCGGTTCAAGGACCTGCGCGCTCAGGGCGCGTTCACCGTCTCCGCCGAACGCCGCGACGGCGCGGTGGTCTCCGTCGAAATCACCAGCGAGACCGGCGCGGCGCCGAAACTGCGCTGTCCGTGGACAGGCGCGGTGCTGGAACTAGGCGATCCCGCGGTGGCTGCGGCCGGGGTCACTATCCAGCGCGAGGGAAACACCTGGCGTTTAGGGTCGAGGGTTTAGGGTATAGGGCTTCGAGCCTGCGGCCTGTAGCCTGTGGCCTGTCCGCCCCGATTCGCCATTTCCCCCGGGAATCGGGTATCATGGGGCCGTGTTTTCCCTATGGCTGTGACCGCGCTCCGTTCCGGAGGCGGCCCGAAATTCGCCGGTTTTCCGGCGGGAGAAGGGTTTTTCATGAGCAAACTGACGTCCAACCACGTTTTCACCTCCGAGTCCGTGTCCGAAGGGCATCCGGACAAGGTCTGCGACCAGATTTCCGACGGCATTCTGGACGCGTGCCTCGCGGCGGACCCGAACTCACATGTGGGCTGCGAGACCCTGGCGGCCACCAACTTCGTCGCCAGCGCCGGGGAGATCACCTGCGCGGGCTGGGACAGCGTCACCCCCGAGCGCATCGCCCGTGACGTGGTCAAGGCCATCGGTTACGACCGCGCGCTGATCGGGGACGAGGTCGGCTTCAGCTATGACACCTTCCTCTATATGAACTGCCTGCACGGCCAGTCGCCGGACATTGCCCAGGGCGTGAACGAGGGCCAGGGCCTCTATACGGAGCAGGGCGCGGGCGACCAGGGCATGATGTTCGGCTACGCCAGCGACGAGACGCCCGAGCTGATGCCCGCGCCGATCCAGTTCAGCCACCAGCTCCTCAGCGAGCTGGCGGACATTCGCCGCGCGAAGACGATCCCCTACCTGCGCCCCGACTCCAAGTCGCAGGTGTCGGTGTACTACGAGGGCGGAAAGCCCACGGCCATCACCACCGTCGTTGTGTCCCACCAGACCGCCGAGGTGCCGCTGGAGCAGATCCGCGCGGACCTCATTGACGTGGTCAAGACCGTGCTCGGGCCGACGGGCCTGCTCACGGACAAGACGGAGTACTACGTGAACCCGACCGGGCGCTTCGTTGTCGGCGGCCCCCACGGCGACTCCGGCCTCACGGGCCGCAAGATCATCGTGGACACCTACGGCGGCGTCGGCTCCCACGGCGGCGGCGCGTTCTCCGGAAAAGACCCGTCCAAGGTGGACCGGTCGGCGGCCTACTACGCGCGCTACGCGGCGAAAAACATCGTGGCCGCGGGCCTCGCGTCCAAATGCGAGATCCAGGTGGCCTACGCCATCGGCGTGGCGAAGCCCATGAGCATCAACGTGTCCACCTACGGCACCGGCACGGTGTCCGACGAGCGGCTCCAGCAGGTGCTGGAGGACGGCGGCCTTTTCGACTTCCGCCCGGCGGCGCTCATCCGCGACCTCGGCCTGCTCGCCCCGAAGGGCTGGTCCTACCGCCAGACGGCGGCCTACGGCCACTTCGGCCGGGACTGCTTCCCCTGGGAAAAGACCGACAAGGTGGACGCCCTGAAGAGCGCCGTAAAGTAGGAGGCGCGTCATGCGGAAAGTCATCGGCGTCGGCGCGCCCATCGTGGACCTCCTGGCCCGCGTGCCGGAGGCCTTTCTGGCCGGCGTGCCCGGCGAGAAGGGCGGCATGCTCATGGTCTCCCCGGAGGAGCAGCGCGCCCTCGTCGAGTCCCTGCCCGAGCCGCCCGCCCGCGCCCCCGGCGGCGCGGCGGCCAACACCATCGCCGCGCTGGCGAAGCTGGGCCTGCCCGTGGCCTTCGTCGGCAAGGTGGGCGGGGACGCCGACGGCGACTACTACCTGGACGCCTTTGCCGCCTGCGGCGGCGACACGAGCCGCTTCAAGCGCGCGCCGGAAAGCCACACGGCCCGGTGCCTGAGCATGATCACGCCGGACGCCGCGCGCACCATGCGCACGGACCTCGGCGCGAGCCTGCTGCTGCGCCCGGAGGAGCTCGGTCCGGCCGACTTCGCGGGCTGCGCCCACGCCTTCATCGAGGGCTATCTCCTGTTCAACCCCCCGCTGGCCGAGGCGGCCCTCCGCGCGGCCAAAGAGGCGGGGTGCACCGTGAGTCTGGACATGGGCTCCTTTGAGATCGTCCGCGCCTTTCGCGACACCCTGCCGGGCCTGCTGGACCGCTATGTGGACGCCGTCTTCGCCAACGAGGACGAGGCCCGCGAGTTCATCGGCCGCGACGACCCGGCGGCGGCGCTGGACGCCTTCTCGGCGCACTGCGGCACGGTCGCCGTGAAACTCGGGGCCGAGGGCGCCTGGGTGCGCGACCGGGGCGAGACGGTGCGCGTGGCCCCCGAGCCCGTGGACCGCGCCGTGGACAGCACGGGCGCGGGCGACTGCTGGGCCGCGGGTTTCCTCTACGGCTGGCTCCAGGGCTGGCCGCCCGCCCGCTGCGGCGAGCTGGCCTCGCTGCTCGGCGCGGAGACCGTCAGATGCCTCGGCGCGCAGCCCGACGCCGACGGCTGGGCCCGGATCCACGCCCGGATCGGCCATTCCTGACCCTTTTCCGGCCCGCCGGAGGGAAAACCCGCCGTGCCGGTTGTTACAATGACAGAATATGCCGTTTGAACGCGCGCCCGCCCTTTCCGGCGCGGCGCGAACCCGAAAGGATGGACCCCATGGCCGTGGCACCGATCATCATCCCCGAAACCGACAGCACCCTGCCCTTCAAGGTTGCGGACATGGGCCTCGCGGCGTGGGGCCGCATGGAAATCGAGATGGCGGAGAAGGAGATGCCGGGCCTCATGGCCGTGCGCGCCCAGTACGCCGCCGCCCAGCCCCTCAAGGGCGCGCGGATCATGGGCTCCCTCCACATG
>JAKPUV010000014.1 GCA_029554925.1 Candidatus Hydrogenedentota bacterium
CGGCGGCCCGCGAGGCCGTGCGGGCCAATCTCATCTTGATGGACGAGCAGGGGGGGCGGATTGTGGCGTTCACCCGCGCCCTGCGGGGCGACCTGGCCTTCGCGCGCGTGCTTTCCCTGCTGTCCGGGGCGCCGGGCGACCCGTCGGCCACGCGCCGCGAGGAGTCCTTCTCCCCCGCGGGCTACCGGCGCGTCGCCATGATCTTCGCCATTGTCTCGTTCCTCACCTTCCTGTGCCCCGTGCTGCTGGTCCGCGAGCGCTATGACTCCGAGGCGGTGCCGTCGGACCCGCTGCCCTACGGGCGCGCGCTGCTGGACGCGCTGCGCAACAGGCCCTTCCTCATCTACGCCGCGTCGTTCTTCCTGTTCACCATCGGGTTCCTCGCCGTGCAGCGGGCCCTGCCCTACTGGGCCGAGCTCGGGCTCGACGGCGACGAGGGCACCATCACCAAGCTGCTCGTGCCGTTTATTCTCGTGGCCGTGGGGTCCTACGCCGTGATCCCCATGGTGGCGCGCCGCGTCCACATGAAGTGGATGATGTTCGCCGCCCTCGCCATCATCGCCACGGGCATGCCCTTCATGTACCTCATCGGGAAGTCCGGGGCGGACTTCGCAACGCGCCAGCTCATGGGCATGGTCCTCTTCGGCTACTGCGGCGTCGGCCAGGCCATCATCTATGTCATGATCGTGCCCATGATGGGCGACATCATAGACCACGACGAGCGCCTGTCCGGCGAGCGGCGCGAGGCGCTGTACAACGGCCTGAGCGCCTTCATCTGGAAGGCGTCCATGGCCGGGTCGGTCCTGCTCGCCTCGCTCTCCATGAGTGTCTGGGGCAACCGGGTCGAGGAGCACACCGGCGTGCTGCTGGTGGGGCCCTTCGCCGGCCTCTTCGGGCTCCTCGGCATGTTCGTCATCGCCCTGTACCCCGTGATGAAACCCGGGGCGGCGGAAAAGGACGGCACCCCATGAAACAGCGCCTGCTGGAAGAAATCGCCTCGGGAAAGGCCGCCGTCGCCGTCGTCGGCGCGGGCTATGTCGGCATCCCCCTGGCAAGGCATTTCCTCGACGCCGGGCACCCGGTCATCGTCCACGACACCGACCCCGCCAAGGTGGACGCGCTCCGCGCGGGCGTGTCGCCCCTGCGCCACCTGTCCGGCGACTGGGCGGCAAAGGCCGTGGCCGCCGGAAACCTCACCGCCTCGGCGGACCCCGCGTGTCTCGCGGACGCCGACGCCGTGATCGTCTGTGTGCCCACGCCGCTGACGGCCCACCGCGAGCCCGACCTCTCCTGCGTGCGCGCCGCCGTGGCGGCGGCGGCGGCGGTTCTGCGGCCCGGCATGCTGGTCGTGCTGGAGAGCACCACCTGGCCCGGCACCACCGAGGAGGTGGTGCGGCCCCTGCTCGAGGCGGGCGGGCTGCGCGCGGGCGCGGACTTCTTTCTGGCCTTCTCCCCCGAGCGCGAGGACCCCGGCAACACGCGCCACGCCCTGCCCGACATCCCCAAGGTGGTCGGCGGCGTCACGGCGGACTGCACGGAGGCGGCGGCGGCGCTCTACGGGCGCGTGTTCCGGACGGTGGTGCCCGTGAGCCGGCCCGCCGCCGCCGAAATGGCGAAACTGCTGGAGAACGTCTTCCGCAGCGTCAACATCGCCCTCGTCAACGAGCTGAAAATGCTCTGCGACCGCATGGGCCTCGACGTGTGGGAGGTCATCGCCGCGGCGGCCACCAAGCCCTTTGGGTTCATGCCCTTCCAGCCCGGCCCCGGCCTCGGCGGGCACTGCATCCCCATTGACCCGTTCTACCTCACCTGGAAGGCCCGCGAGTACGGGTTCACCACCCGCTTCATCGAGCTTTCCGGCGAGATCAACACCTCCATGCCCCAGTACGTCGTGACGCGGACCATGGAGGCGCTGAACGAGCGCGGGAAGACGCTCAAGGGCGCGCGCGTCCTCGTGCTCGGCGCGGCCTACAAGGCCGACGTGGACGACCTCCGCGAGTCCCCCGCCCTGCGCATTATGGACCTGCTCCGGGGCCACGGCGCGGAGGTCTCCTACAACGACCCCCACATCCCCCGGCTGGCGGGGCCGCCCCCGATGGAAAGCGCGCCCCTCACGGCGGAGACGCTGGCGGCCGCCGACTGCGTCCTCCTCACCACAGCCCACACCGCCTACGACCCCGCCTTCATCGTGCGGCACAGCCCCCTCGTCGTGGACACCCGAAATTTCACCCGTGACGTCCAGGAAGGGCGCGAGAAGATCGTGAAGGCGTAGGGCGTCTCGTCATTCGCCGTCTGGACGAGATGGACACTATGGACGGAATGGACCGGTCGGTCTACTCCTGCGGAGGGGCGGGCGGCGGGCCGATGGGGGCGCGGTCGCCCTGTTTGTGGGGGCGGGGGATGCCGGGGCCGGGGGGCGGTCCGGGCTGTCCGCCGGGCGGGGGTCCCATGCGGTCGGGGGGGCCGGGGGTGCGGCGTTCCTGGGCGGTTTTCACCACCTGGCGCATCTGGCCCTCAAACTCTTCGAGGAAGACCAGCAACTTGCCCTGCTGGACCGGGTCCATGCCCTCGGCCATGGCGTGGAACAGGCGCTGGCGCTGGAGGGCGATCTTCTCGCCGAGCTGCAGCGACTTCTCCAGCAGGGGCGAAACCGCGGCGGGGTCCGCATCGCCCTTCAGGGCGGTCTGGCGGAGCTCTTTCATCACCTCGGCACGCTCCCGCTGAAGCTGCTGGGTTTCCTTCTTGAACTGGGAGAAGCGCCGGACCATGAGCACGCTCTGCTCATCCGTCAGACCCAGCTCCGCCGACAGGCGGGCCACCATGACCTGTTCCAGCATCTCGCGGCCCCGGGCCTCGCGGGCCGCGCCGGGGCGCTTCTGCGGCGTGGGGCCGGGCGGGACGATCCCCGGGGGCGGCGGTCCGGGTTCGGGGGGCGGTCCGGCGGCGGGTCCGCCGGGCGGCGGTCCGGGCGGGGGGCCTTCCGGCGGCTGGGCGGCCGGTTGCGCCGTCATCACGGCGGCCAGCAGGCACGCCGCGCACAAACCCGTCCAGAATGTCCTCATCACAAGCGTCTCCTTTTCTGGTTGCGCCGGGGTGCCGCGCTAGACGAGCGGCGCGCCCCTCCGAAGCAGGGGCGCCAGCGCCTCCGCGTTTTCGTCGGCCAGCAGTTCCGCCTCCTCATACAGGGCCCACACGGCCTCGCCCTCCCCGGTGTTCAGCCAGGCGTCCCCCGCGGCATCGTCCTCCTCCAGGGCCAGCGCGGCGGCCAGTTCGGCGTCCGACAGCGTCTCGCTCGCCTCCAGCACCTCGGCCAGGCCCTCCTCAAAGGGCCAGGCCGTCTCGGCGGCCGGGGACTCCGCCTCCCCCTCCGCCGTCAGGGCCGCCCGGAGGCCCGGCGGGGCGGGTGCGGTGTCTTCCAGGGACAGGGCCAGCCAGGCGCCCCCCGCGACCACCGCGAGGGAGGCCGCCAGCGCGGTCACGGTCACCGTGGCCCGGCGGAAGCGCGCGGCATGCTCCCCACGCCGCGGGGGGATGCGCCCGCAGACCCGCTCCGCGAATCCGGGGGAGACCTCCGGGGCGGACAGCCCCGCCAGTGCGCCGCGCAGGGCCCGCATCTGTTCCAGATACGCCGCGCGGGCGGGGTCGGCGGCCAGCCACGCGGCGTCCGCTGCGGGGTCCGCGCCCTCGCCGTCGAGGATCGCGCCGATCCGTTCCAGGTCTTCCTGTGTCAGCCCGTTTTCCATGTTCATGATCTGATTCGTTTCCTATTGCCGGACAAGAGGGGGCGCGAACAGAGGCCGTGGCGGGCACGAGATTGCTTCAGTCGCTCTGCTCCTTCGCAATGACGGGGGGGCGTGGCGGCATCAAGAAGGCCGGCGCGCAACGCGTCATTGCGAGGCGGCGCCCCGGCCGCCGCGGCAATCTCTTGTCGGAATGCCTCCGCTCTGACACGCCCTACAGGCCAATCGCTCGCATGCCGGTGATTCATGATCCCTGGTCCCATGCCTCCAGTTCCCGGCGCAGGCTTTCCCGCGCGCGGGCGAGGCGGCTCCGCACCGTGCCCACGGGGCATCCGACGGTTTCGGCGATTTCCCCGTAGTCCATGTGTTCAAACTCGCGCAGCAGCAGCACCTCCCGCTGGTCCTCCGGCAGGCGCAGAAGCGCCGCCTCCAGCAGGCCGCCCAGCTCCGACGCCTGGGCGTGCCGGTCCGGCGTCACGCCGCCCGCGTAATCCACGGGCGCCGCGTCCAGCGACACCATGCGGTCGCGCCCGCGCCGTTTCCCGTTGCGGATCACGTTCAGCGACAGGTTCCGGGCGATGCCGAAGAGGAGGGTGGACAGCCGCGCCCTCGGTTCAAGTGTCGGCAGGCTGCGGTGGAGCCCCAGAAACACCTCCTGGGCCACCTCCTCCGCGTCCTCAAGGGAGCCGGTCATGCGGGCGCAGAAATGCACCACGGGCCGCTGATAGCGCTGCACCAGCCGCGCAAACGCGTCCGTGTCGCCGTCCCGCGCGCGGAACGCCAGCGCCCAGTCTTCCGTGTCCTGCATGGGCCGCTCCATCAACCTGCCCCTTGTAACACCGCCCGCTCCGGAAAGTTCCGGCGCCGGACGGCCGCTGTATTGTGCGACCACCGAGCGGGAAGAGTCCACCCGCGCCCGGTGATTGCGCGGCCCGCGCCGGTCTGGTAGGCTTCTGCGCGGACCACGCCGAAAGGAAAACCCCATGGACGACGGCATCCGCCTGTTTGCCCTGCCGGAACCCCCGGCGCGCGATTTCACAGAGCACAACGACCGGTCGCGCGCCCTGTGGGACGCCTTTGCGGAGAACACCCACCCCCGCGCGCCCGTGCGGCTGAACACCAACCCGCGCATGCTCCTGCTGGACCCGCGCCACAACACGCGGGGAATCTCCTACCGCGAGTACATGACGGACCCGGAGCTCATGGGGCAGGCGGTGCTGGAGTGGAACTACTGGGTACGCTTCCTGCTCCCCGGCGACCACGAAAAGGGCCTGCCCGACGTGTGGCGGGTTCATGTGGACTTCGAGAACGTCTACGACGCGGCGTGGTTCGGCGCCCCCGTGGAGTACCACGCGGACCAGGTGCCCTACGCCGGGCCGTTCCTGGGCGAGGACAACAAACGGGCGCTCTTCGACCGGGGAATCCCGGACCCCTTCAGCGGCGAATGGGCGGAGCGCGCCGTGCGCTTTCTGGAGCATTTCCAGCGGAAGAGCCGCGTCGGCTGGACCTTTCTCGGGCGGCCCGTGGAGGTCATGCCCCACGCCCCCTTCATTAACTTCGACGGCGCCTTCACCGCCGCCGCCAGCCTGCGCGGGCCCACGGAGGCCTGCATGGACCTCCTGACGGACCCGGACTACGCGGGCGAGCTGCTGGACTTCGTCACCGAGGCGGTCATCGCCCGCATCCGCGCGTGGCGCGGGTATCTGGGGCTCCCGGCCGTTTGGGACGACTACCTGACGGCCGACGACTCGGTGGAGATGCTCTCCGTGGAGCAGTACCGGGAGTTCATCCTCCCGCGCCACCGCGCGCTTTTCGACGCCCTCTGCCCCGCGGGCCGGCGCGGCATCCACCTCTGCGGCAACGCCCAGCGCCTCTTCCCCGTGATCCGGGACGAACTGAGCGTCACCAACTTCGACACCGGCTTCCCCGTGGACTTCGCGCGGTTTCGCGCCGAGATGGGCCCCGAGGTGCAGCTCAGCGGCGGCCCGCGCGCCCCGCTGTTCGTGGGGGAGGATCCCGCGCCGCTGCTCGACGAGACCCGCCGCATCCTCGCGTCGAGCATCCTCCAAGGCGGCCGCTTTATCCTTCAGGAGGGCAACAACCTGCCCCCCCGCGCCTGCCTCGACCACTGCGCCGCCTTCTACCGGCTCGGGAGGGAGCTGGGAGGCATACCCCGGTAGAAGCAGGCAGTCTTCTGTCCATAAAGTCCATTTCGTCCATTTCGTCCAGCATGGACTCTATGGACGAAATGGACAGGATGGACAGGATGGACAGGACGTTGCCTTCCCGTCATCCCTTCTCCCGCAGGAAGGCGGTGATCTTCTCGGCGTGGTCGCCCTGGATTTCCACGAGATCGCCGAGGGCCTTGCCGCCGGCGGCGCAGTGTTTCCGCAGGGCTGACAGCAGCGCCTCGGCGTCGCCGGAGACGTTGCGGACGAGGGTCATCACCTTGCCCCCCGCGCGGCGCTCGACGGAGACCGGGTAGCCGCCCTTCTTCGTCTTCGCCACGCGCCAGGGCGGGCGGGTGCCCGTTTCGGCGGCGGCTTCGGCGCGCTCGGCGGCTGCGGCCACGTCCTCCGGCGCGATGCCGGGCACGGCGAGCCCCGCGAAGGGGTTGTGGGTGAGGGAGGATGCGTCCTTGCCGGCGGATTCCGGCGCGGGGTCCTTTGCCATGGGGCGTCTCCTTGCGGCCGCCGCTCCGGGGAGGCCGTCCCTCCATGGTAGCGCAACGGCGCGCGCCGCGCATCCTTCGCGCAGGGGTGGGAGGCATGCTACACTATGGGCGCCTTACCACCTAAGAGGGAGGACCCGGAGAAATGCGTTTTGTCTCTCAGAAGCCCTGGGTGGGCAACCTGCTGGCCGTGCTGGCGGGATTCCTGATCACCGCGCTGCTGATCGGCGCGGCGGAGGGCGCGCTGCGCCTGAAGGTTTTTCTGTCAACACCGGACCGGATAGGGGGCACCTTCCATGGAGGACTGCGGTACGGCGGAGTGCTCGGGCTGGAGGCCACGCCGGGGACAAGCCTCCACTGCGGCGTCACGCGCGGGGGCCGGGTGCTCTATGATGCCGTGTGCACGGCGGACGATGCGGGGCGCCGATGGACCCCCTGCGCCCCCATCGGGCCGGATGCGCGCGCGGCACTGTTCTTCGGGTGTTCCTTCACGCACGGGGTGGGCGTGGCGGACGAGGAGACGCTCCCCGCGCGCTATTGCGTTCACGCGGGGAACGTCGAGGCGCTCAACTACGGCTTTTCCGCCTACGGACCCCAGCAAACGTGGCTCCAAATCTGCAAACTGAACGCGCTGGAGCCGTTTCGGGGGCGGGGGGGGATTGTTGTCTACACGTTCATTGACGACCACATTCCCCGGCTGATCGGAACGCCGGAGGTGGTGTCCAGCTGGCCCTTCACCCTGCCGTGGCTGGAGCTTGAAGACGGGCATGTCGTCCACCGGGGCTTTTTCAGCGACCGGAACCCGCTTCAGTACTATTACCTGCGGTATGTGCGGGCGCTGCACCTCTGCCGTTTTGTGGAGAACCACGTTCCGCGCCGTCCAGCCCCGCCGCCGTCGCGAGAAAAGGCCGTCGACTTCCTGTCACGGCTTCTGCTGGAGTGTGCGGAGAAGACCGCGGAGACCAGCCCGGAGTTGACGTTCTGCGTGCTGATCTTTCCCGAGAGCGCGGGCGCCTGGGGGGCGGATCTAGCGGAGCGCCTGAAAGATTCCTCCATCCGCGTGCTGGATTACCAAACGCTCTTCTCCGCCCGCGAGGGCGGCGTGGAGTCCCTCTTCTTCGAGGACAACCCCGTGTACCGGCTGGGCCACCCGACGGCGGAGGCGTATGACCTCGTCGCCCGCCAGCTCGCGCTGGACACGGCGGTGAAGGCCGCCCCCTGACCGCGGGGGACTACGGCGCGGGCCACTCGCAGACCGCCAGATCGTGCGGGGTGAGGGTGACCGTCACGCGCCCCGTCCCCGCCGACTCCAGCGGCGCGGGAACGCCGTCGGCGCGGAACAGGCGCGGGACCGCGCCCTCCGGCAGGGGGTAGTCCGGCGTGTCCAGGTTCAGGGCCACGGTTTGCGGCGCCTCCGTGATGTTCGCCAGCACGACGGCGATGCCGCTGTCGGCGGCGCGCCACGCCGAGGCGAGAACCCCCGGCGCGGGCATGGCGTACTCGCGGACCCGGTCGCGCCGTCCGGCATAGATGGACAGGCGGGACACGGGGATCTCCGCCGCCGCGACGCCGGTCTCGGGCGGGCGGAGCATGACGCCGTCGCGCAGGTAGGCGAGCGCGGCGCGGCGCAGGCGCGCGGCACGCACGAAGAAATCCGTTTCCTCCGCGCGCTGCTCCAGCAGCTCCGGCTTGAAGTTGGCGAGGCAGGGCTGCTGCCCCCAGAGGAGGGCGCGGGCCTGCTCCAGCCGGAACTGCGCGGAGAAGGTGCGGTTGAGGAGGGCGAGGGGCTCGGCGGGCGCGAACTCCGGGGGCCACAGCTCGTCGTAGGGCGGCTCGGTGAGGGAGGCGTAGTTACCGAAGAGGAGGGCCGCGTCGTTGTACACCGCCTGGAACAGGGGGACGGGCTCCCACTCTCCCGGCGCGGCGTAGCGCTCGCGGCTGACCTGGAGGCTGAGCATGAGGTCGAGGCGGGGCAGCCACGCCTCGCCGCAGCCCTCGCCCGCCAGGGTCACCTCCGTGCGCCGGGCGCAGCGCGCGCGGATGTCCTTCTCCAGCGCGGCGAAACCCTCCACCCACCACGACCCGCCGCCGCGCGGGTGCCCGTGCGACACGTCGTAGCACGCGCAGCTCGCGCAGGCCTGGTCCATGTAGACGCCCCCCGCGCCGAACTCCGCCACGGCCTTCTCGGCCAGCCCGGCGTAGGTGTTCCGCCAGAACGCGGTGCCCATGCACATGGGCGTGCAGGCGGCGTTGTTGAAGATGTTGTAGACCTCGCGGCCGATGGCGCCGTCGGGGTTCTTCACGGCGAAGCGCTCGGCCCGCTCGGTCTTCCAGCTCTCCGTTTCCAGCCCCCAGAGCCGCTGGTTCATGTACAGGATCGCGTGGACGCCCTTCGCCTCCGCCTCCGCCAGGGCCGCGCGGAACGCGTCGTTGCCCTCGCGCGGCGGGAAGTACTCCGGGAATCCCGTGTCGTAGGCGCAGCCGTGCCACCAGTGCCAGAACACGCTGACCGGGAGTCCGGTCCGCTCCGCCAGCGCGACGGCGGGGGGCAGCACCCCCGGCGATTTGCCCCGGTTCCAGACCCACAGCGCGGTGTCCGCCGCCCAGGCGGGCACGGTGCCCAGCCGCTTGCGGCTCTGGTCGGCCCAATGCCCCGCCGCAGGCCCCGCCCGGTAGCGCTCCGCCGCGCCGAACCAGCCGCCGTGGAAGACGGCGATGTCGGCGGCGTACTCCGGGGCGAAGCGGCTGCCGCCGCCCTTCCCCGGCAGATGGACCATCTCCAGGCCCACGCCGCCCGTGCCGTCGCCGCAGACCGCGAAAAGCTTGCGGTGCGCCCCCGTGTCGCCGCTGGAGAGCATCACGCCGGGGCCCGCATCGTTGCACAGGGCGACAAACTGCATGGACAGCAGGCCCGGGTATTCCCATTCCCGGCGCGCGGGCTGCGGCGGGTCGCCGGGGTTGAGCAGCCGGGCGGGGTTGCGCGCGAGGGAGCCCATCCACTCCGGCACCGCCAGCGCGTCGCCCTCTGCGGGGCACAGCCCCGCGACGCGGGGAAACACCACCTGCCGGATGCGGTTGAAGGGCATTCCCGTGACGGAAAAGGTGAAACGGAACGCGTTGTCCGCCGGGACCACCTCCGCCTCCATCCGCGCGTCCAGGGCGCCGTCCTTCACGCTGAACCCCGACCACGCGATACGCAGGCCGCCGTTGTCCAGAGGGATCGCGGTCACGTCCGCCGCGCCCGTAGCGCGGAGCGCGCCGCCGTCGTCAAAGGTGAGGGTCCACAGTCCGTCCGGATGCCCGCCTTGGAAAAACTCGCGGCCCGTGGCCGTGTCCCGCAGCGAGACTAGGGCGCCGGTCGCGGTGTCCACGGACAATGCCGCCCCCCCGGACTCCAGCACCGCCGGGGCGCCGGCGGAAGCGGCGGCGCAGGAAAGCAGCAGGCACGGAACAAACCAAAGACGGCGTTGGAACCACGGCATGGGGGCCTCCTTCACCGGGTCGCGGCCCGGAACGCCCCATTATACCCGGCGCCGCGGGCGCAGGCCTCCGGCCCTCCGAAAAGGGCCGCCGAAGCGCCGCGCCTTAGGACTCCACCTCGAAGGGGGGAAGCTCCTTGACCTTCTGCTCCGGGGTGCGGAACGAGTCGTCCTGCTCCAGCAGCCACTGGAGGGCGTCGCGGAGGACCTGCTTGGTGTTCTCGATGTCGAGGCCGATGTGGTCCGACTCGTACCAGGTGACCTTCTTCGGCTCGCCCGCGGCGGCGATGAGGGCTTCGGAGGACGGCACGGAGACGAGCTGGTCGTGCTTCCCGTTCTGGAAGTAGACGGGGGTGGGGGAGATGCCCCGGACGTAATTAATGGGGTCGGCGGGCTTGAGGATGTACGACGCGACAGGCTTGAGGAGGGCGACGGTGGTGGCGCCCGCCTCTTTCTTGATGAGGGGGGCGTCGAGCATCTTGGGGATGTTGCCGCCGCCGTAGACCAGCACGCCGGCGCGGATGCGCTTGTCGAAGGAGAGGACCGTGCTGCCGGTGATGGCGCCGTAGCTCGCGCCGACCAGGTAGACGCGCTGCGGGTCCACCTGCGGGTGCGTCATGAGGTAGTCCACGAGCCGCCGCGTCTCGTTGATGGTCTTGGAGGGCCGCTGGCGGAAGGCCCGGACCTGCGCGAGCATGGAGGCGTCCTTGGGCAGCTTGCGTTCGCCCTGCATGTACTGGTCAAACGACACGAAGGCGAACCCCGTCGCGTTGAACGGCGCCGTGATCTCCTTCAGGAAGTTCTTGTTCTGGCCGATGCCGTGGAGGAAGATGATCACGGGCACCCTCTCGGCGGGCATGGGCGACGGGAAGGTCATGAGCGTGGGGACGTCCTCGCCGTTCACGCCGTCGAAGGTGAAGTTGATGAGCTGGTAGGTGACGGGCAGGCTTTTCGAGGCGACCTCGGCCACCTCGCGCACCTGCGTGTTGAACGGCGCGGCCGCGTTGTAGGCGCTGAAGTAGGCAGCGTCGGCCCGCGACTTGGCGGCGGCCCCGATGACCAGGACGGCCAGGAAGACCCCGGCGGCGATGAGCAGTGCGCGTTTCATGATGGCGGAACCCTGTGTGATGTGGGATAAGGGGAGGCGCCGGACCGGCTCCGGCACCCCCATAATAGACAGACTCCCGGCACCGTGCGCAAGTTTCCCCCGGCGGCGCGCGAGGCGCGGGGCGTGACAATGGGCGGGAACGCCGGCAACGTAGAAGCGGCTTCCAGCCGCTTTCTTCCGGGCTTTCCATTGACCCAAAGGACGCGGCTGGAAGCCGCGTCCACGTTGTGCGCGCCGCCGCATGGCCCGGGCCTGTGGTACAATTTCCTCGTTTGGGGGGCGCAGTGCGCGGGGGGCGGGGGACCGAGGGCCTGATGGACGCGGAGTTTCTGCACACCTTTTTCGCGCGGGCGGCGGACTGGTTCCGCCGGGCCGCCGCCTGGCCGGGGGAGGCCTGGGCGCGGCGGTGCGCCGCGCGCGCGCTGGCGGAGGCCGAGGACCGGCGCTTCGAGGAGGACTACGCCGTCCACTACAGCCCCGGCCTGACCAAGCCCCCCGACGTGGGCCGCCCCTTCTTCCTCAAGCCCCTGGGCCGCGTCCGGGGCGGGGTGGTGCTGGTGCACGGGTACATGGCCGCGCCGCTGGAGGTGCGGGCCCTCGGCGAGCACCTGCGCGGGGCCGGCTTCGCGGTGTACGGCGTGCGCGTGGCGGGCCACGGCACGGCGCCCGAGGACCTGGCGGACCAGAGCGTGGCGGCGTGGGTCTCCGCGGTGGAGCGCGGCTGCGATGTCGTCGCCGCGCTCACGGACAACCTGGCGGTGGGCGGCTTCTCCATGGGCGGGTGTCTCGCCCTGCTGGCGGCGTCGCGGCGGCCGGAGCGGGTCCGCGCCGTGTTCACCATCTGCTCGCCCCTGCGCCTGCGCAGCTCCTCCGCGCGGCTCGCGCCCTCGCTCCTCGGGCTCAACGCGATCCTGAAGCGCTTCGGCGCGGCGCGCCCCTCGCTGGAGTACGTGGACAACCACCCCGAAAACGCCCACATCAACTACACCCGCAACCCCCTCGCCGGGGTGAAGGAACTGCTGGAGGTCATGGCCGAGACGGGCCGCTGCCTGCCCCGGATCACCGCGCCCGCGCTCGTGGTGCAGGCCTCCGACGACCCCACGGTCCATCCCGACAGCGCCCCGGCGCTCTTTGCGGGGCTGGGTTCCACCGAGAAGGAACTGACCGTCTTCCAGCGCGCGCGCCACGGCATCGTCAACGGCGACGGCAGCGCGGCAGTCCACGACCGCGTGGCGGCCTTCCTCCGCCAGACGCTGGTGCAGCGGCCGTCGCCCGGCGCGGTCCTCATGGAGAAGGCCTTCCCGAAACCCGAGTCCACCGTGGACGCCGCCTCCCTCACCATCGAGGCCGACTCGGGGCCCGAGGACGAATCCGCCGAGGAGGACGAGGCGCTCCACACGCTGCCCTCGGGCTGATCGGCCGCCCCCACCGGGCATACTTCCGCGCAACCCCGTGTTTCTCAAGAACATACCGCGCCGTGTCTTTGCGGCGCGACGCGGAAATGCGGTAAAATTGCGGGAATTCCCAACGAAAGAGGGTGCGCGGTGAAATATTTGGTGCTCATTGGCGACGGCATGGCGGACCACCCGCTGGAGGTGCTCGGAGGGCGCACGCCCCTTGAGGCCGCCGACGCGCCCGCCCTCGACGCCCTGGTGGCGCGCGGGATGGTCGGGCAGTACTGCCCCATCCCCGAGGGTATGCCGCCGGGCAGCGACGTGGGCAACCTCACCCTCTTCGGCTACAACCCCCGCGAGACCTTCACCGGGCGCGCCCCCATCGAGGCGGCGAACCAGGGCATCCAGCTCGCGGACGACGAGGTGGCCTTCCGCTGCAACCTGGTCACCCTGACCGACGGGCGGATGGAGGACTTCACGTCGGGCCACATCAGCACCGAGGAGGCGCGGGAGATCATCGCCGCGCTGAACGACACCCTGGCCCGCGAGTTCCCCGTGAAGTTCAACACGGGCGTCAGCTACCGGCATCTGGCCGTGATCCGCGGCGGCGACGCCGCCGGCACGGCCGGCCTGGTGGACGCGGTCTGCGAGCCGCCCCACAACATCACCGACCAGGAATACGCGCCGCACCTGCCCCAGGGCGGCGGCGCGGACCTGCTGCGCACGCTCATGGACCGGTCGCGCGAGATTCTCGCCGCGCACCCGGTGAACGCCGCGCGGCTTGCCGGGGGCAAACGCCCCGCCGTCTCCATCTGGCTGTGGGGCCAGGGCAAAGCCCCCGTGATGGACCCCTTCCTTGAGAAGTTCAACCGGACGGGCGCCGTGGTGTCCGCCGTGGACCTGGTGAAGGGCATCGGCGTGTGCGCGGGGCTGGAGGTGCTTAATGTGCCCGGCGCCACGGGCTGGCTCGACACGGACTACGCGGGCAAGGTGGCGGCGGCGCTCGACGCGCTGAACCGCTGTGACGCCGCGTACATCCATGTGGAGGCCCCCGACGAGACGGCGCACCAGGGCCGGGTGGACCTCAAGATCCAGGCCATCGAGGACTACTCCCGCTTCGTGGTCGGTCCCTGTCTCGACTACTGCGACACCCATCCGGACACGCGGGTCTTCGCCGCGCCGGACCATTTCACCCTCATCTCCACCAAGACCCACGCCGGGGGCCCCGTGCCCTTCGGCATGTGCGGCCCCGGCATCCCCCGGGACGCCGCCACGGCCTACACGGAGGGCACCGCCGCCGCAAGCGGCGTGCATATTGCCGAGGGGCACCGGCTCCTCCGCAGTTTCCTCTGCGACGAGGCGGTGGTTCTCTAGGCGTTTTCTTTCCGTGACCCGCATTGACCCCCGCCCCGAACGGCGGGTTTTCAGGAGTCGAAATCAATGAAAGCCCAAAAACCAAGAATCGAGATGTATGACACCACCCTGCGCGACGGCGCCCAGGGGCCCGGCGTCAAGTTCTCCGCGGACGACCAGCTTCGCGTGGTGCAGGCCCTTGACACGCTCGGCATCCGCTACATCGAGGGCGGCCAGCCGGGGTCGAACCCGAAGGCGGCGGAACTCTTCGCGCGCACGCGCGACCTGAAGCTGAAGAACGCCGAAATGGCCGCCTTCGGCAGCACCCGCCACCCGAAAATGGCCGCGGAGGACGACCCGAACCTGAAGGCCCTGCTCGACGCGGGCACGCGCGTGGTCACGATCTTCGCCAAAACCTCGCC
>JAKPUV010000031.1 GCA_029554925.1 Candidatus Hydrogenedentota bacterium
GGCAGTTGCAGGCGGAAAAGGGAAAAGGTAAGCAAATTGGGGGTGGATGCGCATGGACAGTAACAAGTTCCTAATCGTGGTGGCCGCGGTGCTGGCCGCTTTCCTGGGGTTGCCCATTGTGATGCAGCAGTTGAAGGCAAACCAGCAGGGCGCGGCGGCCACCGCCCCCGCTGCCGGAGCGGCGTCGGCGCCCGGGGCCGCTCCCGCGGCGGCGGCGGCCACGCCCCGCGAACCGCCCCGCCTGAATGCGAGCAACATTGTGGGCACGGAATGGGCGATACAGGCGGACCAGTACAAGCTCAAGGTCACCGTCATGCCCAGTGGTGTCCTGTATGTCTACCACCCCATGCTGAAGTCCATGATGGGTGTGGACTACATTCAGGGATCCTGGCAGCTCGACTACGACAAGTTCATCGTCTCGGGACAGTTCGGCGGGCAGACCATGAACGAGACCGTCTACATCTCCGGCGACAAGCTTATCTCCAAGGGCGGCACGCCGGTGGAGCGGTTCAAATGACGGGAGGGCGCCGGTTCGGCTTCGGGGCTTCGGGAAAGGCGATTTTGCGCTTTTCAGGGTCGGGGTGCCTGCGGAAGAACAGCACCACATGCCCGATGCGCCCCGGGATCACGCTGCCGGTGGCCTCGCGGATCTGTTCGGACAGGGCATCCTTCTCGTCCTTGAACTCGTTGAACCGGATTTTCACCAGCTCATGGGCCTCCAGGGCCGCGTCCACCGCCCGGACCAGATTCTCGGTCACCCCCTGTTTTCCGACAAGGACAACGGCGTCCAGGGCCTGGGCCAGGCCCCGGAGATGCTTCCGCTGGAGAGAGGTCAATTCTTCCATGAGACGATTCCTTTGCGGTGAATTCCCCCGGCCCCGGACGCGGGAAGTCTAGCACAGCTTCCGCCCGCGGCACACGCCGCCGCCCGAAAAGTGGCGGACGGGTTTCCGGGCGCGTATGATGAAACGGCGCGGTCACACCCTGCAACAAGGACACCAGACCATGGCGATGACAAACGACGAGGCGTCCGCCCTGTACGAGGACGCGATGGCGAGGCTTCAGGAGGGAAACCACGGCGGGTGCCTTTCGCTTCTGGAAGATCTGGAGCGCGAGCGGCCGAACAGCCGCCATGTGACCTACTACCGCGGGGTGTGTCTGGCGCAGCTCGGCCGCCTGGACGAGGCGGAGGAGTGCGCGAAGCGTCTGGAGGGCAAGGTGGACCCCGCCACGCTCACCAAGCTCCGGGAGGAGATCTCGCAGGCCCGCCTGCGCCAGGCCGTGGAAAACCCGGCCCAGGCCGCGGAAAGCGAGCAGAACCTGCTGACCGTCCAGAACGTCTACCCCGGCTCCATGGAGGAGTGCCAGATGCAGGTGACCATCAGGTCCGGCGTCTTCCACACGGGGGACGACCTGGCCATCGTCTCGCCGAACGGTCTGCGGACCGCGGCGCCCATCCTGCGCATCGGCACGGCAGAGGTGCCGCTGAACCTGGTGCGCGCCGGCCAGACGGCGTTCATGGTGGCGAAATGCGACCCGACGCGCGTGGCGCCGGGCGCCACCGCGACCTGCGAGGGCCGCGAGGAGGTCTACGGCGCGACCATGGTGGTGTCGTCGGCGAAGCCCGAGGCGGTCGAGGGCACATCGGCCATGACGCCCGAGCTGCTCGCGCTGGAGCGCATGGTGAGGAAAGGGGAGTTCGCCGACGCGGAGCGCCTCCTGAACATCCACGCCCTGCAGCACCCGGAGCACTACGCCGCGAACCGCATTCTGGCGCAGGTATACCTTGACGCCCCGGCCCCCCTCGGGAACCTTCAGCTGGCCGTCACCCAGATACGCTCGGCCTACGCCAAGGGCGGCGCAGAGGACCCCTCGGTGATCCACCTGCTCGCGGAGATTCTCGGGCGGAACAAGGAGGGCGCGCAGGGCCTCCGTTTCCTTGAGCGCCTCTACGCGGCCACGAAGGACCCCGCGGCGCGGCAGGCCCTGGCCGACCGCATCCACGCCTACCGCGACACCTTTTCCCTGGGCCGCGTCTGGCAGTTTTCCGATGAGTACGGAGAGGTGGTCTTCGAGACGGAGGACCGCGCCGAGGCGGAGAAGGCCGTGGCCAAGGGCGCGCTTCCCTCGAACGCCAAATGCCGGACGGACAACGTGGGAGACTGGCTGCCCATCGAGCGGGTGCTTCCCCGTGCGACCGCGGTTCCCGTTGGCGCCCCGCCCAAGTACAATCCGTGGTCCATCCTGGTGCTGGTGCTGCTGGTCGCGGTGCTGGCGGCCATCATTCTCCCGATGCTCTTCCGCTGATCCGCGGACTCAGTCCCCCCCGGCGTCCGCATCGGCGCCGCCCCAGAGTCCGCCCAGTTTGCGGCGGATGCGGGCGAGGCGCCCGCGAAGCTCCCCCGCGCCCGCGCACTCCCCCGACGGCGACGCGTCCAGAAGCGCCAGCGTCTCCCGGCACACCCGCTCCGCACGCGCCAGGTTCCGCGCGCGGTGCTCCAGGTGCTTGGCCAGCTCCGAAGCCCCCGCCGCGTCGGCGGGAAACTCCGCGTGCCACTGGTCCAGGAAGGCTTCCGTCTCCTCCCAGCGTCCCCGGCGTTTTCCGGCGAGGCTGAGCATCTCCAGACATTCCCGGCGCAGCGGCTGCGGCGCGTCGCGCCGGAGCCACTCGGCCCCCGCGGCCAGCACCTGGTCGTAGCGCTTCTCCCGGAAATGCAGGCGGATCAGCGACAGCTGGTCCTCGTCATGGTCGAACTCGCTGCCCTCGGGCCGGTCCAGCCGGCTGGACAGCGCCCCCAGGAGGGTGACCATGGAGAGGATGTCCACCCGGTGGTGGTAGAACACCCCCTCCAGCGGGCGCGCGTCGCGCGTGTGCAGGTACTCCAGCCAGCGCTCGGGGATCAGGTGGCTCGGCACGTCGCCGTGGCGGCGCACGCCCAGCACCTCGCGCTCAAGGTTTCCCAGACTGCAATCGCTGAGGCGGCGTTTCCAGAAACGGCGCGCCGCGTGCACGAGGTCGAGATGGGCCAGGGCGTCGAAACGGCAGGGCATCCGGTGCTGCACGAAGCGCGTCCGCAGCAGCGGCAGGTCGAAGCTTTTTCCGTTGAAACTCACCACCGTCTTGAACCGGGAGAGCAGCCCGGCGATCCATGCCAGCATGGCGGGCTCGTCGTCATAGTCGCGCAGAAAGCACTGGTCCACCCGGAACATGCCGTCCGCGTGGTAGCCCATGCCCACGAGAAAGGCGACGGTGCCCGCGCCGCCCGCGAGCCCGGTGGTCTCCGTGTCCATGAAAACCGCCTCGCGGGGGTCGGCCCCCGCGAGCGACTCGTCGCAGGCGGCCAGGGCCAGGTGCGCGCCCCGGCTCTCCAGTCCCGCGCCCAGGGAAAAGGCCCCGTGGAAATGCTCCAGGGGATACTCGCGGCGCAGGAGGAAGAAGGCGGACGCGTCGTCGCCGACGACCTCGCCTCCGAGCACTCGGTCCACCTCATAGTCGCCCACGGCGGCGCGGCGGGCCTCCTCCTCGCGCCGTGCGGCCCAGTCCGCCCCCTGCATGAGCCCCAGCCGCTCCTGAAGCCGCCGCCGCGACTCCTCGGCCAGCGTTCCGCCCGCGGGGGGGGGCGTCTCTTCCGTGTTTTCCGGCGCGCGGGGCGGGGGCACGGGCAGGTCGCTGCCCCGCATGAGATTGAGTTTCCGGATCAGCTCGTCCCTGTCCATGGTCATGCTTCGTCCCCCTGCTGCGGCGGGGCGGGCGTTTCCGCTCCAAGCACCAGTCGGGCCAGCGCCAGCGCGGTCCGCTTGCCGCGGGGGCCGGTCTCCGCGTCCGGCCCCACGCAGCTCGGGCAGCCCTCGCGGCAGGGGCAGCCGGAGAGCAGGGAGACGGCGGCCTCGAACAGCCGCCGGTGGTGGGTGTACAGCTTGTCGCTGAAGCCCACGCCGCCCGGATAGGTCTCGTAGAGGAACACCGTGGGCTTTTCCGACGCCGGTGCGCGGAGCATGGCCTGCGCGCGGAGGTCGCCGAGGTCGCAGAAGACGTAGACCGGGGACACCTGGCGCAGGGCGTTGGCCAGCCCGTTGAGCCCGCCGCCGACCTCCTCCTTCTCCATCCCCATCGCCTCCAGCGCCGCGCCGTCGAACTCCACCCAGTATCCCGTGGTGTGCATGGTCTGCTCGGGCAGGTGAATCTCGCCCCAGCCCACGTTCTCATGCGTGCCGAACTTGATCTTCTTGTAGATGGTGGGGAGCCAGGTCACGCTGAGCTCGCCGGAGCAGCGCGCGGCCGGCCCGTCCTCCTCCTCGCGGAACCGGTCCAGCACCTTCAGGTCCACCTTCATCTCCGCGTCGGTGTAGTAGTCCACCTCCACGGGCCGCGCGTGGGCCTTGCGGTTCTCCAGGTCCAGGGACTCGATCAGGTACTGCCGGGTCTCGTGAAGGTAGACCGCGTTTTGGTAGACCTCCACCGGCGCGGCAAAGTAGTCCACCTCGCCGATGACCCGGCCGTTGTCCGTCACATCCAGAATCACCACGTTGCCCGGGGCCGCGGTCCGCAGGCTGATGTCGGACGCGGGGTAGGTTTCGGCGCTCCAGTGCCACTTGTCGCGCACCTTGCGCAGCACCCGGCACTCGGCCAGGTAGTCCAGCAGGTGCGCGGTGGACTGCGCGTCCACGCCGAAGGCCTCCCCCTCCACAAAGGGCAGCTCGAAGGCGGCGCACTTCACATGGCTGGCGAGGATGACCAGGTTGTCCGGGTCGAGGGTGCCGTTCTCGCAGGGCTGCTCGAAAAAATACTCCGGGTGGCCGATGATGTACTGGTCCAGCGGCGCGCTCGAGGCCACCAGCACCACGAGGGACACGGCGCTGCGGCGGCCCGCCCGGCCCGACTGCTGCCAGGTGCTCGCGACGCTGCCCGCGTAGCCCGCCATGACGCAGGCGTCCAGGGCGCCGATGTCAATGCCCAGCTCAAGGGCGTTCGTGCTGACCACGGCCATCACCCTCCCCTCGCGCAGGCCGCGCTCGATCTCGCGGCGCTCCGTGGGCAGGTAGCCGCCCCGGTAGCCGCGCACAAGTCCCTCCGGCTTGCCCATCCGCCGCACCGCCTCCCGCAGATAGGTGGTCAGCACCTCCACGCGCAGGCGGCTGCGGGCGAACACAATGGACTGGATGTCCCGCGACAGCAGGCCCGCCGCGATGCGCGCCGCCTGCTTCACCGAGGACGCCCGGATGCCCAGCTCGTGGTTCACCACCGGCGGGTTGAAGAACAGAAAGTGCTTCTCCCCCCGGGGCGCGCCGTTCCGGTCCACCAGGCGCACGGGCGCCTCAATGACCCGCTCGGCCATTTCCTTCGGGTTGGCGATGGTGGCGCTGCAGCAGATGAAGCGCGGAGAGGACCCGTAGAACGCGCAGATCCGCTTCAGCCGCCGGACCACGTTGGCCAGGTGGCTTCCGAACACGCCGCGGTAGTGGTGCACCTCGTCTATGACGACGAATTCGAGGTTCTCGAAAAGCCGGATCCAGATGGTGTGGTGCGGCAGGATGCCCGCGTGCAGCATGTCGGGGTTCGTCACGATGATGTGGCCCGCGTTGCGCACCGCCTTGCGCGCGCTGGCCGGCGTGTCCCCGTCGAACGTGTAGGTGCCGATCTTCACCTCCAGCGCCTCAATGGTCGAGGTGAGTTCCTGCACCTGGTCCTGCCCCAGCGCCTTCGTGGGGAACAGGTACAGCGCGCGGGCGTTGGGGTTCTCCATCAGGCGGTTCAGCACCGGCAGGTTGTAGCACAGCGTCTTGCCGGAGGCCGTCGGCGTGACCACGCAGACGTTCTCCCCCGCCATCACCGCCGACACCGCCTCGTGCTGGTGGCTGTACAGCCGCGTGACGCCCCGGCGGGCGTACCCCTCCGCCAGTTTCGGATGCACCCCGGCCGGAAAGTCCCGGTAGTCCCCCGGTGTCTCGGGAATCACCTCCCACCGCGTCAGATGGTCGCAGAACTCCGCGTCCCGCCGCAGTTTTTCGATCACTTGCGCCACGTTCATGGGGCCGGCCCGCCTTTCCGATAGACTGAATATACCATCAGTGGTTTGGGCATGCAACATTTCCCTCGCCGGTTTGGCGAAAAACCGGGTATAATTTGTCCTGCGGTGCAGTGAAGCGCAAGAGGACTTTCCCGGGTGGAGGCGCAGGGCGCGTTGTCCGTCCAGGGGAAGACGAAGCAGGCGGGCGTCACCATGACGGGCTTCAACGCGCGAAAGGTGCTAATCGCAGGGGGTGACCGGCTGGTCCGCAGCCGCATCAAGGAACTCCTGGACGGCATGGACTGGCAGACCGAGGAGACGGGGGACCTGGACGAGGCCATGTATCTTGCCGACACCTGGCAGCCGGACATGATCCTGCTTGATGTGGACCGGCGGCGGGGGGACGTTTTTGAACTCTACAAGTCCTTCCGCGAGTCCTGCCTGGTGGGGGACACGCCGATCCTGCTGGTCATGGGCGGCGGCAGGGAAGAGGAGGTCTGCTACACGGGGGAGGACATCGCGGCGGCGTTTGACGTGCGCGCGCCCGAGGCGATCGTGGAGCGGCCGGTGGACCCCGGCGAACTGCTGACCTCGATCCTGGGCATTCTCGGCTGAGTCAGCGCGACGCGTCCCCGCCGTGGCGTTCGGCCACGCGCGCCAGAGCCTCCTCCCGCGACGCGTACCTTCCCTCAAGAAACCCCTCGCGCAGCTCGTCGAGAATTTCCCGAAAGAGCGGGCCCGGGCGCATTCCCAGCCGAATCAGGTCGTCCCCGGTGACGGGGCACGGGGGCGGCTGAACCCCGTCCGCAAGTCCGGCGAGGTAGTCCCGTGTCCAGGCCACGCGGGTCATGTCCCCATGGCTGGCCGTGCAGTCCAGCTCCGCCAGGTGGAGGAGCAGGGCGAAATCCGGCTCCGCAACAAAGAGGCGGCGGCGGCCCTCGCGCATGTCGGGAAGCGCCGCCACGCGCATGTGCTGCGCGACAAGCCACACGATCCGCCGGGTCTCGTCCGCCGACATCCGCAGGCGCCGGCACACGGCCTCCGCCGTTGCGGCGCCCTCCTTCTCATGGAAGTGGAAGCGGATGCGGTCCTCAAAGGTCTGGGTCGCGGGTTTCCCGATGTCGTGCAGCAGCGCGGCCATGGCCAGAACGGGCGGGCAGTCCGCGGGGAGCCGGTCAAGCATCAGGGCCGTGTGGGTGAACACGTCCCCCTCCGGGTGAAAGGCCGGCGGCTGCTCCACGCCCCTGAGCGCGGCGACCTCCGGCAGAATCTCCGCCAGCAGCCCCGTTTCATCCAGCAGGCGGAGGGCCCTCCCCGCGGCGCCGCCCGTGAGCATGCGCAGCACCTCCCCGCGCACCCGCTCCGCGCTCACCCCGTCATGGATGCGCGGGGCCATCCGGCGCAGCGCCGACAGGGTTTCCTCCTCGATGCGGAATCCGAGCTGCGCGGCGAAACGGACCGCGCGCAGGAGGCGCAGACGGTCCTCGGCGAAGCGGCACCCCGGGTCGCCGACCGTGCGGATCACCCCCGCGCGCAGGTCGGAAAGCCCGTCCACATAGTCCAGGATTTCGCCGGAGACGGGGTCCATGAACAGGGCGTTCACCGTGAAATCACGGCGCGCGGCGTCGGACCGTTCATCCCCCGGCGCCACGGATTCGGGGCGCCGCCCGTCCAGATAGCGCCCGTCCCTGCGAAAAGTGGCCACCTCATAGGGCGTTTCATCGACCACCACCAGCACGACCCCGAACGCCAGCCCCACGGGGACGGTGCGCTCAAAAAGGCGCGGGATTTCGTCGGCCGGCGCCGAGGTGGCGATGTCGTAGTCCTGCGGGGGGCGTCCCAGCACCCGGTCCCTTACGCATCCCCCCGCCAGCAGGGCACGGTGCCCCGCCTTCGCGAGACGGGCGCAAATGTCCGCCGCGACCCGTTCCCGGTCATCGGGGCGCGGCATGGCCCGGCCCTCCCGACCCGGCGTAGAGGGCCGTTCGCCGCAGGCCGGGGTGAAGCAGCAGGCATCCGGCCAGCACGGCGAACACGGCGGGCTCCCCTCCGCGAAGAAAGGGGGCAAACCGGCACAGCGTCAGCGTCAGCGCAAGGGACAGGGCAAGCATTCCGCCCGCCTTAAACGGAACGGAACCTGCCGCCTGCCCCACGAGCAGGAATCCCAATGCCATGCACCAGGCGGGGGCCAGCTTGTTCCCTTCCACGGGCAGGGGGAAAAAGGTCGTGGCAAGCGCCGCTGTGCCCAGTAGCAGGGCACCGGCGGAAAGGCTCCGGGCCCGACGGCCTCCGCAGGCCCAAAGGGCTCCGGCGACGGTGCAAAGGGAGAGGCAAAGCGCGGGGCCGGCCCACGGTCCCGGGGGCTGCGGCGCGGCTTCCAGCCCGGAAACGCCATAAACCGCCACAAACAGCAGCCCTGTCAGCAATGTAACGGCGTATGCGGCGGCTTTCATGCCAGCACCGCCGCTCCGGAAAAACACTGGAAGGAATGCCGCCAGCAGACCGATTCCGGCCAAGCTGCCTGCCACCCCCATGATGGGAACCGCCATCAGACCGGCCATGGCAAGCCCCGCACACCAAGGGAGCATGGACAGGGCCAAGAGGTCCCAGGCCCCCCCCGCGCGCTGCCGGCGCAGGTAGTCCTCCCAGGCCGCCGCCGCGAGAAAGGTTACGGGCACCATGGCCGCCGCCCCGGGGGTCACGGGCGCCCCGGTCCGGGTGAAGGCGTGGTAACAGAGGTGGGCCGCCAGCACCGGCAGCATGGCGGCGGCGGAGAGGGTGGGGGACCCCAGCAGCCATCCCGCTCCCAGGAACAGGGCTCCCGCAGCGGCCAGGGACTCGGGAAGCGCGTCTCCGGCCCCGTGGCGCCCCACCATCATGTGGATCCACAGCAGCACGGCAACCGCGGCGCACAGGATTCCCAGCAGGGAGTCGCCAAACCCCCTTTGCCGTCGGTCGTGAATCCGCGCGGTGAGCGCCATCCCCGCGGTCACCGCCAGAAGCGCCGCCCAGTCGGCGGAAAGGTCCAACTTCAGGGCATCCCGAAATCCGCCGTCGCCGCCGGGCGCCAGGCCGAACCCGAGCAGCAGCAGCAGCAGGATTCCCTCGGTCCGTCGAAGGGACGTCCCGCCTGTTTTCCACCGCGCGGCCACGGCCAGGCCAAGACATGCAACTGCCAGCGCGGACATCCCCGCGACGCGGGGAAGAAACGCCAGGGCAAGCAGCCCGCCCATGACCACCGCGTCCCGAAGCGCGCCGGCGCCGGAGCGGGATGGAACGGCCACCACCAGAAGCGCGAGCGCCCCGGCGGCAACCCATTCCGGAGAGAGCCCGCCCGTCACTTTCCACAATACGAGGCAGGAGAGGGCGTATGCGCAGAGATTCGCCAGCCCCGGGACCAGCCGCGCCGCTCCGCCGTCGCGGGGGGGAAGGGAGAAGGAGAGGCTGAACAGGAGGAAGCCCGCGGTCAAGGCGGCGGATGCCCACACCCCGCCGGTCTTGGGGGAAAAGGAGACCCATTCCGAGGCGATCCCCCCCCAGCAGGAGGCGTAGAAGAGGACCATCGAAACGCCCGCCGCGACCCGGTGGCCCTTGCGCGCCGCCAGCGCGCCGGCACCCGCCAGAAGCAGCGGACCCAGGGCCCCCGAAGCGTCGAACCCCGCGCCGCCGCCGCCTGCCAGACTGGCGGCGGGGGACAGCACGCAGAGCAGTCCGCAGCAGACGGCGGACGCGGTTCCCAGACCGCCGTAGAGCAGCAGGAGCAGCGCCGCAAGCATGGCAACCGCCGTCCGGGGATCGGGGCCGGCGGCGGAAAGCAGGGATGCCGCCGAGAGAGAGGCGGAGAACAGGAGGCCCAGTCCGACGGCCCCGATTGCGGGGACGCGCGGCGTGAAGAGGCGGGCGCCCGCAGCCAGCGCGGCTCCGGCCGCCGCCAACAAGCACTCCGCCGCCAGCGGGGGAAGCGCGCCCAGCCTTT
>JAKPUV010000076.1 GCA_029554925.1 Candidatus Hydrogenedentota bacterium
GCGGCGAGGGAAAGGCCCCCCAGCAGGACAACGAGAAGGGCGGACGGGGTCATGGGGATTCCTCCTGTGCGGAAAACGGGTTCCATTGGGCCGGGCAAACCGGGCCGCGCGCGTACCGCGCGGCTCCGGCGCAGTATACCCGAAACCAGAAAGGCGGGGGAACGGTGAAACGGGTAAAACCTGCGCGACCATGCAGGCCCGCAGCCCCCCCCGGAATATTCTTGACCCCGCGCGCCGTTTTTCGGGGCAAAAAACCGCGCGTATCCCCTTATCTCTCAATAGTTTGTGTGAAGAAAAAAATAACCCGTAAAAACCCTTGATTTTTGGGGTGAATTGCTTTATTATGCGCGCTCCCAAACCGGAGGTAGTGTCCAAAGGGGCGGGTGGGTAAACCCCCGCCGTGTGGGGATATCCGTCGTCTGCGGCTCAGGCGACGTACCTGCGCGGTTTTCTGCGGCAACAAATCATAGGAGGGTTTATGAGTTGCAGAAGGGTAAGCATCTACTGATCGATTGTCGTAACGTGGCCCGCGCCGTTTGTCTCGATGACAAAGGCATGATGAACGCGATGGCGCGTGCAGCAGAGCGGGCCGGGGCCACCGTGGTCTCCCAGATCCGGTACAAATTCGGCCAAGACTCCCCCCCCGGTTTCACCGCCGTCGTCATGCTCGACGAGAGCCATGTCTCCGCGCACACCTACGCGGACCTCGGGCTGATCGCGCTGGACGTCTTCACCTGCGGCTCCACGGAGCCCAGGGATGTCCTGCGCTACATCCGCGAGGAGCTCAATCTCGGCGATGTCACCATCAAGGAGTGTGGCCGGTTCCTGACGCACGAGGCGGAAACCGCCCCGGCGTACGAGCCCGAAGCCGTCCTGGTTTCGTGAGCCGCCGCCCCAACCGGAGCACCCTCTGAATGTCCACCCGCAACCTCCATGACGGGCGCGAAGACGGCCTCATGCCGTTGGAGAGCCTCGATTTGGCCCGTGTGAATTCCTTCGCCGGGCTGGTGCGCGCCATGGCCAAGACGGCCTTTGGCGGGCGCCAGCTCGGCGACGCCCTTGAAGTGTTTCTCGCCATGGCCCGCGACCCCGGGTGCCGCGTCGTGCTCACCCTGTCCGGCGCCATGACCGTCGCCAAGCAGGGCCGCATCATCTGCGAGCTCATTGACCGGGGCCTCGTGCACGCCGTCGTGGCCACGGGTGCCCTCATGGCCCACGGCCTCACGGAGTCCATCGGCCTCACCCACTACGCCATCAACCCGGACGCCGACGACGCGGAGCTCTTCGAGAAGGGCTACAACCGCATCTACGACACCCTGGAGATGGAGTCGAACCTCAACGACGTGTGCGAGCTCGTCGCCGGGGTGCTCGCCACCTATAAGCCCGAGGACGGCGTGTGGTCCTCCGGCCGCTTCTGCCGCGCCGTCGGCGAGGAGCTGGACCGGCTCGACCAGGGCCCCGGCATCCTCCGCAGCGCCTACCGCGCCGGGGTGCCGGTGTTCATCCCCGCCTTCACGGACAGCGAGATGGGGCTGGACTTCTCCACCTGGGCCATGTCCGCCGCCCTCCGGGCGAAGGGACTGCTGGACTCCGGCAAGGCCCTCGACCCCGACGAGGTTTTCGCGGCCATCCCGCCCTACAACCCCTTCCTCGACCTCCAGGAGTACGCCCGGTTCATCGGCAAAGCCGAAACCCTGGGCATCTTCACCATCGGCGGCGGCGTGCCCCGCAACTGGGCCCAGCAGGTCGCCCCCTACTACGACATCACCGCCGACCGCCTCGGCATCGAACTGCCCGAGCCGCGCTTCAAGTACGGCCTGCGCATCTGCCCCGAGCCCGTGCAGTGGGGCGGCCTCTCCGGCTGCACCTACAGCGAGGGGGTGAGCTGGGGCAAGTTCATCGCGCCCGCCCAGGGCGGCCGCCACGCCGAGGTCCTCAGCGACGCCACGGTCGTGTGGCCCCTCCTCATGAAGGCCGCCTTCGAGATCCTCGACGGCGCCGGGTGACCTCCCCGCCCTAGAACGTCTCCTCCCGCCGCGTCAGCAGCAGCCACAGGAAGAACGGCCCGCCGAGCATGGCCGTGACGATGCCCACGGGAATCTCCACCGGTGCGAGGACGCACCGCGCCACGGCGTCGCACACCGTCAGGAAGGCCCCGCCGAAAAACAGGGTCGCGGGGAAGAGCCGCCGGTGGTCCGGCCCGACCATCAGCCGGCAGATGTGCGGGGCCATCATGCCCACGAAGCCGATGGGGCCGCACACGGCCACCACGCCGCCCACGGTGAGCGACACGGCGAAGAACAGCAGCCGCCGGAACCGGACCACGTCCATGCCCCGGCTCAGGGCGAGGTCCTCGCCCGTGGCCACCAGGTTCAGCTCCTGCGTCATCAGGGCGATCACCGCGGCCCCCGTGCCCGCGAAGGGCAGCACGGCAAGCACGGCGTCGTAGCCCACCATCCCCAGCCCGCCCATGAGCCACCGCAGCAGCCGGAAGGAGTCGTGCAGGTTGGCGCTGTACTGCACCGCGAGGATCATGCTGGACAGAAAGAAGCTCACGGCCACCCCCGCCAGCAGCAACGTGGCCCCGGAGCCCCCCCCGCGCGCGCGCGCCACGCCGTACACCAGCAGCGTGGCCGCCGCCGCCCCCGCGAAGGCCGCGCCGGACGCCCCGCCCGCGCCGAGCAGCGTGCCCGCCAGCCCCAGCCGCAGGTACAGCGCCGCGCCCAGCGACGCGCCGCTGGACACCCCGAGGGTGTACGGCGTCGCCAGGGGGTTGCGGAAAAGCGCCTGGAAGGCCATGCCGCACACACCCAGCCCCGCGCCCGCGAGAAAGGCCGTCAGCACGCGCGGCACGCGGATGCGCCAGAAGACCACGGCCTCCATGCCCGCGCCAAAGGGGTCCAGCGCGGCGGACAGGGGGCTGAGGGTCACGCCGAAGAACGGCGCCGCCAGCAGGCAGACCCCCGCGCCGAGGGCGATCAGCAGGATGGGCAGGACGCTCCGTTTCATGGCGCGCCCCTCACGGGGGCCACGATGACTTCGCCGGTCCGCGGGTGGCGCAGGAAGTCGAAGCCCGTTCCGTAGATGTCCTCCAGCAGCGCGGGGTCGGCGGTGAGCGCGGCGGGTTCGCCGAAGAACACCACGCGCCCCGCCTTCAGCGCCAGCACTTTTCCGCCCGTCAGCGCGCCCTGGTTCAGGTCGTGGGTCACGGAGACCACCGTGAGCCCGTCGCGCCGGTTAAGCCCCTCCACCAGGTCCCCCAGCGCCGCCTGGTGCCGGTAGTCGAGGAAGGTGGACGGCTCGTCGAGGAGCAGCGCGCGCGGTTCCTGCGCCACGGCGGCGGCCACGAAGACCGTCTGGCGCTCGCCGCCGCTGAGGGTGTCCATGCGCCGGTCGAGGAACCCGGCCACGCCGCAGCGCTCCGCGGCGCGCGCCACCGCCTCCTCGTCCGCGCGGCCCGGCCGCCCGAATGCGTCCAAGTGCGGGTAGCGCGCCATGAGCATGAACTCGCGCGCCGTGAAGGGGAGCGCGCGGCCCTCCGCCTGGGGCACATAGGCCACGCGGCGCGCCAGCTCGCGGCGGGGGAGCCGCGCCAGGTCGTCGCCGAACACCCGGACCTCCCCGCGCGCGCCGGGCAGCATCCGCAGCAGGCACCGCAGCAGGGTCGTCTTGCCCGCGCCGTTCGGCCCGATCACCGCCAGCGACTCGCCCGCCTCCAGGACAAAACTTACGCCGTCCAGGATCGGTTTGCCGTCCAGGGCGAGGGAGACGCCGTTCAGCTCGAAGGCCGGGGCGGTCATGGCGCGGCCCAGTCAAGTTCCGGGTGGACCGCCCGGGCCAGCTCCTCCAGCGCCGCGCCCACGCGCGGGCCGGGGATGGTGAGGTGCGCGCCCTGGAGGACCAGGATGCGGTCCTCCCGCGCGGCGCGCAGGCCCTCCAGTCCGCGCCAGGCCGCCGTCGCCGCCTCCGGCGCGATGTCCGTGTCCGACATCACCACCTCCAGAATCCTGTCGGGGTCGAGCCGTAAAATGGCCTCGCCCGAGAGGGCGGGGTAATCCACCGCACTGTCGGGAAACGCGTTTTCCGCCCCCGCCGCGTCCAGCAGCTGCCCCAGAAAGGTCCGGTGCCCGGCGATGTACACCTCGGAGAGGCTCTTGGCGGCAAGGTCGCGCCCGGCGGACAGCAGCACGCGCGGCCGCGCCGCGCCCCGCACCTTCTCCCGCACACGCGCGATCTGGCCGCGCAGTGTCTCTGCGGCGGCGCGTCCCTCCGCCTCATGCCCCGTGAGCCGCCCCAGCAGCTCCAGACTCGCCGGGATGTCCTCCAGCAGCGTCTGGTCCACCACCTCCGTGCGCAGGCCGAGCCGCTCCAGTTCCGCGCGGTGGTCCCGGTGCGACGGCATCAGCACCACCAGGTCGGGCGCGAGCCCCACAATGGCCTCGAAATTGGTGTCCAGAAACGCCCCCACGCGCGGCAGCGCGCGCGCCGCCGGCGGCCAGTTGCAGTAGGTCGTCACGCCGACGACCTGCCCGCCCGCCCCCACGGCGAACAGCGACTCCGTGATGCCCGGCGACAGCGAGACAATCCGCGCCGGTGCGGCGGACCCCGCCCCCGCCGCCGTCCCGGGGGACGGCGCCAGCAGACTGCGCGCGGCAAACGATCCCGCGAACAGGACCGCCGCCACCGCCGCCATCAGCCAGTAACGCATGGGTTATTCCTGTGACGTCCGTTGCGCGACCACGCTGGCCAGCGTCTCCTCCAGAATGGCGACGGTGCCGCGGAAGATGGCGATCTTCTTGCCGCGCTCGTCGGTGACATCCACGTCATAGGTGCCGAGGCGGCGGCCGCGCTGGATCTCGATGGCCCGCGCGGTGAGGATGCCGTCCGCCGGGGGCCGCAGGAAGGTGATGTTCACCGTGGCGGCGACGGAGACCTGGCCGTGGCTGTTCGCCGCGACGGCGAAGCAGAAGTCGGCGAGGGAGAAGATGGCGCCGCCGTGGGCCTT
>JAKPUV010000133.1 GCA_029554925.1 Candidatus Hydrogenedentota bacterium
CAGCGCCTCGTTCGCCTCGTTGTGCGCCAGGTTCGCCCGCAGCCGCCGCGCCAGGGGCCGCTGCAGCCAGTGAAACCAGCGCCAGCGCCCGTCGAGAAACGACGAATGGTTGTCCGCCGCCACGGGGATGCCGCGCGGCGCGGCGTAGAGCACCGCCTGCAACAGCGCGAAGACCGGCGGCACCTGCACATAAATGGCCGACGGGCGCAGACAGCGCAGCGCGCGCGCCGTGTCCACCCACTGCGCCACATAGCGCAGCGGCGTCGGCAGCCGGAACGGCCCGAGCGTCCCCCGCCACACATGCACCGGCGCCGCGCCCAGGGCGCGCGCCATGCGCACCCCGCGCCCGCTTCCCTCGCCCTCGCGGCACCAGAACAGGAACACCGCCGGCCCCTGGGGGGCGGCGTCCTGTTGCGAGGAATTTGGCTGTCGGGAGGGGTCCACCATCCGCTCCGGGCCTCCGCCCGCGCCGGGCCCATCCCGGCCGCGCGGAAAACGGCCCGCCGGATTTAACCACAGACGCCCCGGGGGGCACAAGCCCGGACAGACGCGGGGTTGTCACCCGTGACCGGCGGTTGCCCGCCGGGGCGGTGAGCGGACACGCCGCCTACCGCTGCCGCTCGTAGAGGAACACCCTGGCCGAGGGGCGTTCGGGCAGAACAAGGGAGAGCCCCTTTTCCGTGAGGTCGCGGCCGGTCAGGGACTGGGATTCGTCGGTGTCGAGGTCGGTGACGGTGTAGGCGGCCTCCGGGTCGAGGCCCCGGAGGGGGACGCGCGCGGATTCTTGGACGCTCTCCGCGCGGCGGAAGGCGCGGACCACGCCGGTGCCCAGGTCCGGGCGGTCGAACTGGAGGACCATCCAGGCGCCCTCGTCGCGGGTGTACGGGGTCAGGGGGTAGAAGTCGCCGAGGAGGCAGGGGGCGATGCGCCGGTGTTCGGCGGTCATTTTCCGCAGGAGCGCGAAGTCGGTCTTCTCCACGCCGGCGGCGGCGGGGCCGAAGGACATCTCGGGGGCCATGCTGCTGCGCCACCAGTAGGCGTCGTGGTCGTAGATGACGCCCGTGCCGTGGTAGGGGATCCAGAGGGACAGGCCGTAGGTGAGGCACTGCTGGCCCGCCTCGGACCAGTACCAGTCGCTGCGGAGCAGGGGCACGGCGCGGCGGAGGGTTTCGAGGTCGTTGCGGCGGCCGCCGGAGGCGCAGGAGTCAATGAGCATGTCCGGCCGCCGCGCGCGCAGGGCGTCCCAGTAGGCGAGGTAGCCCTCGACGTGCCGGATCTCCGTGAGGCCCCGCCGGTCCTCCGGGTCGGCGCCGCGCCAGAAGGGCAGCGGGTCCATGTTGAAATCCTGCCGGTAGTGGTCAATGCCCTCGGCGTCCATGAGCCCGGCGACATGGTCCGTCAGCCACTCGCGGCAGGCGGGGTTGCCCAGGTCGAGGAGCCCGCCCTTGCGGCCGCCGTGGACCCACTCCGGGCGCTCGTCGGCCAGCCAGGTGCCCTCGTGGACCCGTTCCGGCTCGAACCACACCAGCACGGATTTACCGTGGGCGTGGACCAGGTCGCTGAGTTCGCGGAGGCCCCCGGGGAAGCGGCCCCGGTCCACCTCCCAGGTGCCGGTCTTGGGCCAGCCGGGGCCGTCGCAGGGGTACCATCCCGCGTCCTGCCACCAGCAGGTGAAGTCCACCTGCTCCGCCAGATGCCGCTCGATGAAGGCGCGCTCGGGGCCCGCCACGGTCATGAGGTTGGGGTAGAAGTTTCCGTTGCACAGCGACCGCATCGGCGCAAGCGGCCTGCCGCCGGGCGCGGGGGTGTTGTGCGCCAGCATCCACGCGCGCCAGACGTTCTGCGCGCGGAGCCAGTCGCCCGT
>JAKPUV010000149.1 GCA_029554925.1 Candidatus Hydrogenedentota bacterium
TGATCTTTCCGTTCGGGGAAAGCTTTCGGGGGACGACCTTGGCCGTGTTCATCTTGCCGGCGGTGCAGCATCCGGCCGTGAGGGCCGCGGACGTGGTGGCCGCCGCGAGGAAGGCGCGGCGGGAGAGGCTGTTGCTCATGGGACCTGTTCTCCGATGGGTTGGGGTTGAGGCGGACCCGGATAGAATACCCCGCTTTCCAATAAAAAGCAAACCGGATTCCGGCTGAAAAAAATGACGCCGTTTCACCTTTCACGGGTGCCCGGCAATGCAGTAGGATACGTGCCTGCGGCGGGCACGCATGCCGGTTCCTGCGGTCCGTCCGGATCCAGCCATGGGAGGGACGGACATGATCATCGGAGTGCCCCGGGAAATCAAAACCGCCGAGGCCCGCGTCGCGCTGGTGCCGTCCGGCGTGGCGGCCTTTGTGTCCCACGGCCACCGGGTGCTGGTGGAGTGCGACGCGGGAATCGGCAGCGGCATTCCCGACGAGGCGTACCGCGCGGCGGGGGCCACTCTGGTGGAGGGGCCCGGCCCCGTCTGGCGCGACGCGGACATGGTGATCAAGGTCAAGGAGCCCCTCGGTCCCGAGTTGGCGGCCCTGCGCCCCGGGCTCATTCTCTACACCTACCTGCACCTGGCCTCCAACGAGGCGCTGACCCGCCGCCTGCTGGAGGCTAAGGTCACCGGCATCGCCTACGAAACGATCCAGTTGCCGGACGGGTCCCTTCCCCTGCTGACCCCCATGAGTGAGGTGGCGGGCCGTCTCTCCGTGCAGAAGGGCGCGCATTGTCTCGAGGCGGCCTCCGGCGGCGCGGGGATTCTACTGGGGGGCGTGTCCGGCGTGAAACCCGCGAACGTGGTCATTCTGGGCGCGGGGGTGGCGGGAAGCAACGCCTGCCACATTGCCGTGGGCATGGGCGCCCATGTGACGGTTCTGGACATTAGTCCCGCCCGTCTGCGCTACCTCCAAGACATCATGGGGGGCCGGATTGCCACCGTCATGTCCAACCGGGCGAACATCGCCGAGGAGGTCACCCAGGCGGACCTGGTGATCGGCGCGGTGCTTCTGCCCGGGGCGCGCGCCCCGCGGCTGGTGACGGAGGACCTGGTACGCCAGATGAAACCCAACTCGGCCATCCTGGACATAGCCATTGACCAGGGCGGCTGCATCGAAACCGCCCACCCGACCACGCACGACAACCCCATGTACCGGATGCACGACGTGGTCCACTACTGCGTGGCCAACATGCCCGGCGCGGTGCCGCGCACCTCCACCTATGCCCTTACCAATGCCACGCTCGGCTACGGCCTCGCCTTGGCGGACAAGGGCTTTGAGCGCGCGGTGGCCGGGGATGACGCGCTCCGCAAGGGCGTCAACCTGATGGACGGACGGATCACCTACCCGGCCGTCGCCGAAGCGTTTGGGATGCCCTGCTCCCCTCTCTGACAACCCTGGCCGCCGAAGGAGGTTCCGATGTCCCTCTTCCCCGCCCTGATGCTGGCCGTCACGCCCCTGTTCGGCGCGACCGCTGAACCGGACATTCTCGTCGGCGTCAACTATTTCGCGGGCTGGTGGGAACCCCTTCCGAACAAGTGGAACGCGAAGGACGGCAATGACTGGCGGCCGTCCTTTCCAACCCGCATCCCGCTTCTGGGCGAGTACAACACGCAGGAGGTTATGGACCGGGAGATTGCGGCCGCGGCGGACCACGGCGTGGACTTCTTCGCGATCCTCTGGTACTACAACCCGCCCGGCACGGAGCGGGAGCCCAACGCGCGATTCCTTGATCGGGGCCTGAAAGATTTCATGGCCTCCCCCAACGCCCCGCGCATGCGTTTCATGATTGAGTTCTGCAACCACCCGCCCTATCAGGTCTCCACGGAGGAGGAATGGCGGGAGTGCATCGGATACTGGGTCACCTGCATGAAGCATCCCAGCTACCTCCGCGTGGGCGGGAGGGCCGTGTTCAAGGTGCACGGCGGGCACTTTTTTCTTAAGCAAAACGGGGAAGACGTGGGGCGATGCAAAGACCGGCTTGATTATTTGCGCGCCGAGGCGCGCGCCGCCGGGGTGGGCGAACTGCTGATCGGGTGCGGCATCGGCGCATCCGAGGCAATCCCCTCCGGGCACTGGGCCGCGCAACTGTTCGATTTCACCGGGGTTTACATGGACCTGCCTGGATTGCCCCCCACAGAGGAGGACTATCCCTATCCCCTGCTGGCGGATTTCGCGGCGGAGGGCAGGGGGCGGCATGTTTCCGACGCCGTTCCCCACCTGCCCTATGTGCCCGCCGGGTGGAATCCGCGTCCTTGGGGGGACCCGCGGCCCTGTTTCGCCTTTCCCACACGGCAGGAGTGGGTGTCCACGCTGGAGAAGGTGAAGCGTGATCTGGCGGAGACGGCGGCCCTGGGTCTGCCGGGCCAGAAGGCGTTCACGATCTATGCCTGGAACGAATACGGCGAAGGCGGCATAGTCGCCCCGACACGCGGGGACGGCCCCATGAAACTGGAGGCCATCCGGGAGGTGTTCGGGCGGTAAGGGAGCCTATCCCAGAAGCTCCGACACGACCTCGGCCACTTTCGAAAGGGCCTCCGGGAGCGCGGACACCTTTTTGCCGCCGGCCTGGGCCATGTCGGGCCGTCCGCCGCCGCTGCCCTCGACAATGGGGGCAATGCGCCCGACCACATCCCCGGCCCGAACGCGGGCGGTGAGGTCCTTGGTCACCCCGGCACACAGGGCCACCTTTTCATCGTCAACGCTGCCCAGCACAATGACGCCGGACCCGAGCTTGTCCTTCAACTGGTCCAGCACCGGGCGCAGGCCCTTGGCGTCCATGCCGTCCACCTCGACGGCAAGCACCTTGACCCCCTTCACGTCCACCACCCGGCTCATGTAGTCCGTTCCGCCGGTGGCGGCGGCCTGCTTCCACTTGTCCACCTCGCGGCCCAGGCGTTTGAGCTCGTCCTGGAGCGCGGAAATGCGCTCGACCAGCGCGTCCGGGCGGGCGCTGAGCAGGTGGGCCGAGGCGCGCAACTGGCGGTCGCGCTCCTGGATGACCTCGATGGCCGCCTCCCCCGCCACCGCCTCCAGACGCCGCACGCCGGAGGCTAGGGCGGCCTCGCTGAGAATCTTCACGCAGCCGATAACGCCGGTGCGTGCGACATGGCAGCCGCCGCACAGTTCCAGGCTGACGTCGCCGACGCGGACCGTGCGCACCACGTCCTCGTATTTCTCGCCGAAGAGCGCCATGGCCCCCTCGGCGCGGGCCTCGTCCAGCCCCTTGAGCGCGATGTCCACGGGCTCATCGGCGCGGATCGCGGCGTTCACGCTGGCCTCCACATCCTCCAGCAGGGCCTCCGAAATGCCCTCGAAATGGGTGAAGTCAAAGCGCAGGCGGTCCGGGCCGACATACGACCCCGCCTGGTGCACATGATCGCCCACGACCTGCCGCAGGGCGGCCTGGAGCAGGTGGGTCGCCGTGTGGTGGGCCTCCGTGCGCGCGCGGCGCACACCGTCCACCCGCGCGTCCACCTTGTCCCTCCTGCGGAGGGTGCCGGAGAGCATGGTCACCGTGTGGAGCGTCATCTTTCCGACCAGCCGTTTCACATGGGTCACCTGGCCGGTGGCCTCCGAGCACGCCAGCGTGCCGGTGTCGGCCACCTGGCCGCCGGACTCGGCGTAGAACGGGGTCTTGTCGAGCAGCACCTCGCCCGTCTCCCCTTCCGGAAGACTGTCCACCTCTGCGCCGTCCTTGATGATGGCCAGGACTTCGGCGGTTTCCGCGAGGGACTCGTAGCCCGTGAACGGGGTGTCGCCCTTCGCCGCGTGCAGGCTGTGGTATACCGGGGCGAGGGACTGCTGGCCGCTGCCCGCCCAAGTGCCCCGGGCCTTTTCCTTCTGCTGGGCCATGGCAGCCTTGAAGCCGTCGGTGTCCACGGTGTACCCGCGCTCCTCGGCCATGTCGGTGGCCAGGTCCAGCGGGAACCCGTAGGTGTCGTACAGTTTGAAGAGCTCATCGCCCGGCGCGACCTTGCTCCCGGACGCTTCGACTTTGGCGAAGACCTCCGCGAGGATTTCCATGCCCCGCGCGAGGGTTCCCGCGAAGCGCTCCTCCTCCAGACGGATGATGTGGGCGATCTGCTTGCGGCCTTCGACCAGCTCCGGGTACTGGTGCCCGAGACGGTCCACCACGGCGCCGCTGACGGTGTGAAGGAAGGGGCGCTCCAGGCCCAGTTCCCGGCCGAAGCGCGCCGCGCGGCGCAGCAGACGGCGCAGGACGTACCCGCGGCCCTCGTTGGAGGGCAGGATGCCGTCGGCGATCATGAAGCTGAGGGCGCGGATGTGGTCGGCGATAACCCGGTAGGGCACCGGGCGGTCCGGGTACGCCACATTCGTCAACGACTGGGTCGCCTCGATGATGGAGAAGATGCCGTCCGTGTCAAAGACGGTTTCCTTGCCCTGCAGCAGGGCGGCAAGACGCTCCAGCCCCATGCCCGTGTCAATGCCCCGGTTCTTGAGCGGGGGGCGCGAGCCGTCCAACTGCTGGTCAAACTGCGGGAAGACGAGGTTCCAGAACTCCAGAAACCGCTCTTTGGGGTCGCTCTCGAGGGTGGCGGCGGGATCAATCGCCTCGCCCCGGTCGTACAGCAGCTCCGAGCAGGGGCCGCAGGCGCCGGTGTCCCCGGCGGGCCCCCAGAAGTTGTCCTTGGCCCCCAGCCGCACGATGCGCGACGGCGACACCCCCATCTCCTTCTCCCAAATCTCCGCCGCCTCGTCGTCGTCCAGATACACGGAAACCCACACGCGGTCCGCGGGGAACTTGATGACCTGCGTGGTGAACTCCCACGCCCAGGAGATGGCCTCGCGCTTGAAATAGTCGCCGAAGGAGAAGTTGCCCAGCATCTCGAAGAAGGTCAGGTGGCGTGAGGTCTTCCCCACCTCGTCGAGGTCGTTCGCCTTGCCCCCCGCGCGCAGGCACTTCTGCGACGTGGTGGCGCGGCGGTAGGGCACCGGCACCTCGCCGGTGTAGTAGGGCTTGAACTGGACCATGCCCGCGCTCGTGAAGAGCAGGGTCGGGTCGTTCGAGGGGATCAGCCGGTCGCTCCGCTCCACGACATGCCCGCGCTGGCGGAAGAACTCAAGATAGGAAGAGCGGATTTCGTCACTTTTCACGGGAAAACACTCCTG
>JAKPUV010000151.1 GCA_029554925.1 Candidatus Hydrogenedentota bacterium
GGCCAGGTTCGGCGTGCCCGCCGGGAACCGGTAGGTGCCGTCGTTGTTGCTGTTGAAGATGTTTCGGGCGTGGTTGTTCTCGTCGAAGCGAAGCTGGGCGCGCAGGCCGAGCTCCACGCCGTTCCCGCGGCCCACGGTGAACGCGCCGTTAATGCCGCTTCCGTAGAGCATCTTGGGCGGGTCGGACGGCCCGGTGCCCATGTCGCCGAAGGTGACGGGCTCGGGAATGTAGTCGGGCTCGGGGCCGGAGGAGAGGATCAGGATGACCTCCTGGCCCGGCTCCAGCTCGGTGCCCGAAGGGGGAATCTGCCCGATGACGGTGCCTGCGGGGACCGAGGGGTCATACTGGTAGGCGGGGGCGCCGACCGTCAGCCCGGCGTTCAGAATGGCCTGCTCGGCCTGCTCCTGCGTGTCGTTAATCACATTGGGGGCGATTGGGGGATTGCCCACGATGACCTTGATGGAGGAGCGGGCTATCTCCGTCGCGCCGGAGAACACGGCGAGATAGACCTCGTACACGCCGTCCACGTTCGGGTCAAACCCCGAATAGTCCCCCATACCGTAGGCCGTGAGGTCCATGTTGATGAACTCGGGATTCGTCGTGTTCTGCGCGATGTTGTACGTGCCCAGGGCGTCCAGATAGTCCTGCGCCGTGGTCGCGATGACGCCCGGGCTCGCCTGGGTGTACAGGCCAAACGCGTGGTCCGGCACCCCCATGATGCCCAGCAGGCCGTTCTCCCGGATCGGGTCAAACCGGAGCCAGTTGTCCGTGCCGTCCGGGTCGAAGTCCATCCCCACCTCGTAGGTGTAGTCGGAGAAGACCGCCGACGGCGTGCCGTCCCGGTCCTCCTGGTCAAGATTCACCGAGAAGACCACGTTCCACACGGGCGTCGTGACGGTGGCCCAGTCCGGATGCGGCAGGGAGAGGTTCGGCGTCCCCGTGGGGAAGGTGTAGGTGCCGTCCCCGTTGCTGTTGTAGATGTTCCGGGGCTGGTTGTTCGCGTCGAAACGAAGCTGCGCCCGCAGGGCCACCTCCACCCCGTTGCGGCGGTCCACCGTGAACCCGCCGTTCTCCCCGGCGCCGTAGAGCATCCGGCTGTCGCCGAAAGTCGCGTTGTCGTCAAACGACAGCGCGGCGGCCCCGCCACACAACAGGC